>NZ_SJDU01000155.1 GCF_005518285.1 Brachyspira catarrhinii
GATTTACTTCGGACGATAAATTGATGCGAGCTTATGCAGCCCGAGACGCATTTTTGGTAGGACAAAAAATGATGCTTTCGAGAGAACGACAAGAAGGCATAAAAGAAGGAATTGAAAAAGGGAAACTTGAAGGCATAAAAGATGAAAAATATTCAATCGCAAAAACTCTAAAACAAATGAATATGGATGATGCCTCTATAAGTAAAGCTACGGGATTAAGCATTGAAGAAATTCGCAAACTATAAAAAAGCATATAAAAACTTTTATTTATGTATAATTATTATAAATAAAATCAATTAAAAATCTGGCGGGAATTTCTTTACTCTGTTTATAAATAAAAATTCTATCAAACTTCGCGTGCGAGTGAGTAGAAAATAAGACCATAATTCTATCGAACTTTGCCCAGTCGTGCGATTTTTAATTTCCTCTTCGGAGATTTTTACGACTTTAGTTATATTGGAACTTAAATTAATTTTCATTTCCGCTTGATAATATCCGTCAATTAAAGAAAATTTCGGAAGCATATCATGGACAATACAATTTCTAATATTTTGAAGAGTTTTCGCCAAATTATATTCGTTGTGAGGAAGCATTTTATAATAGCCAACTATTGAAATTAAAATTCCTATATTGCATTGAGCCAAATCCTCGACATTAGTAATTTTTTCGTAAGAAGGTTTTCCGTTTTTAGATTTCTTTACCGATATAAAACCGTCTTCGTTTATTTTCTCTTCCAAAAGAATCATAAGAGATTGCTCAAACATACTGCCAGCAAGAGTGCAACTCGCTTCAAAATAACCCAAATAATAATTTTGATGAACTTGATAAAGAAGTTTTATCATATGAGCCATTCTGTCGGTATTTATTTGTCCGACATGCATTCTCTTATATTGCAACGCTTTTCTTCTGCATTCCGCTTTTTCTAAAAATTCATCGTTATATCTTTCTTTTAATGTTAGTTTAGGTTGTTTTGTATTATTAGTATTTTCCATAAAAAATTTTCCAAATAAAAATATTGATTTGTATTTTATAATAATTGCCAAATTTGACAAGATTTATAAAATATAAATTCGATTGATAAAATTAAGTTTTAAAATTATTTTGACAAATTATTATTTTTTAGTATATTAATTATAATCAATTTTATAGTTTTAATAGGATTAAAAAATGAAAATTGCGATTATTGGAGACTTGCATGGCAAAAACTGTTATAAAAGATTGCTTAAAGATAAAATCGACTCGTTCGACAAAATTGTCTTCATGGGAGATTATAGCGATGACAGTTGGATTACATTTACCGACAAAGAAATCGTAGACAACTTAAAAGAAGTAATTGAATTTAAGAAAAAATATCAAAACAAAGTCGAGCTACTAATTGGAAACCATGACTTTCAATATATAGTCGGCTACCCAACGGCAAGCAGATACCGAGAAACTTACGCGAAAGAAATGCATCAAATATTTAACGAAAACGAAAAATTATTCAAAATGATATTTGTAGCGAACGATTATATTTTTACTCATGCTGGAATAACTAACGGATGGATTGATTATATAAAGAAAAAAAATACAATATAGAAAAAATTTCGATAAATAATATCGAAAAAGAAATTAATAAAGTTTACGCGGCGGATAAAGAAGATTGCAATATCGTTTCTTTTAGAAGAGGAGGCTTAAATAAATTTGCGGGACCTCTATGGGCTGATACGGAAGATTTGCTCGAAGACGCATGGGTTGGTTATAATCAAGTAGTCGGGCATAATAGAGTTAAACCTCGCTCGGTAATAAAGAAAGGAAATTATAATATTTTTTATCCGACCATTTTGACACTAATCGGGATGTTTTGCTTACGATGAATATATAAAAAAGTATATAAAATTATTTAATCAAACTTGAAAAATCGAGCATATTCTTAAATATTTTATCGACTAAAGAAAGCAAAGCGATTCTATTATTTTTAAGTTTTTCATCGTCCGCCATAACCATAATCTCTTTAAAGAAATTATCCAATGGCTCGTATAAACTCGAAAGCGTGGAAAAAGTTTTTTCGTATTCTTTATTTTCTATAAGCTTTTTTATTTGAATTTCTTTTTCTTTATAGATTTTATATAATTCCCTTTCCGCTTTCTCTTCCAAAATCGATTCTTCAAAAATCAAAGTATGAGAGGATTTTATTATATTTTTCACTCTCTTAAATACGAGCAAAAGATTTGCAAATAATTCTTCGTTTTTCTTTCTAAACTCGTCAATCGCTGCAATTTTCAAATAAGCGTCATAAATATCGTCAATTTCCGTAGATAGAACTCCAGAAATCGAATCTTTAGAAAAATGCAAATCGTTTTCAAAGCGCGATTTAAAAAATTCGAATATATCATTAACCAAATTTTCGCTTTTATTATTCTTCGATTCTTTCGGCATCGAGTTAATCGCCTCTCCAATCAACTTTTTCAAACTTATATGTTTTTTGGATTTCACTAAAATATTTATTATTCCGAGAGCCTGCCTTCTCAAAGCGTTAGGGTCCTGAGAGCCTGTCGGAATATCGCCCACATAAAAACCAGCGACTATATTGTCCATTTTATCCAAAATCGCAATCGCGCGCCCAGTATCGTTTGAAGGAATATCGTCCGTTGCAAATAAAGGTTTATATTGTTCTTTAATTGCAATAGATATATTTTCGTCAAGTCCCATTTCTTTTGCAAAATAAGAACCCATTATTCCTTGAAGTTCTGGAAATTGATAAACCATATTGCTTACCAAATCGGCTTTCATATATTTTATAGCTTTCAAAATATTGTCTTTATCTTCGTTATAATTTAAATCTACTATCAAACTTATGGCGTTTCTTTCAAGCCTTTTCACTTTATCCTCAACGCTTCCGAGTTCTTTTCTAAACATAAGCATAGAAAGTCTGCCGTTCATTTCGTCCATACCTTTTTTAATATCTTCTTGATACAAAAATCTTCCATCCGAAAGTCGCGCCGTCAAAACTCTAATATTTCCCGCAATTATTTGTGGGGTTTTCGGTTGATTTGCCGTTATGACGAATATATTAGTCAAATCTCCATTTTTTTTCATTAATGGAAAATATTTTTGATGCTCTATCATTTCGCTAGTTAAAACTTCTTTAGGAACTTCCAAAAATTTAGAATCGAATTCTGCCGTTAATAAATAAGGCTCTTCAACCAAATCGACAACAATCTCCGAAACTTTCTTTTTTGAAACCGCTTCAAAATTATTTTCTTTTTCTATTTTTTCAAGTTGATTAATTATATTTTCAAGTCTTTTTTCTCTCGAAACTATTACATGTTTTTTAAGTAAAATTTCTTCGTAATCTTTTGGATTATTTATTTCCGCAAATTCGGGCGACAATAATCTATGTCCCGTGATTTTATTATTAGTTTCAATTCCCGCAACCGAAGTTTTTATGATTTCGTTTCCAAATAAAGCGACTACATTTCTTATAGGACGAACGAAAGCAAAATCTTTATCTCCCCATCTCATTTTCTTTTTGAAATCTATACTTGCGATTATATTTTCCAAATTTTCTTCAAATAATTTTTTTGTTTCTATTCCTTTTTTTTCTTTTTTTACATAAATATATTTTTTGCCGTTTAATTCTTTCAAATAAGGTTTGTCGAAAGATTCTTTTTCCGTTATATCGTTTATATTTTTAATTTCAATATTATTCGCTTTCAAAAATCCTTCTCCAGCTTTTGTTAATGCTCCGTCTTTAATTGCGCTTTCAAATAAAGGACCTTTCGATTCTATAATGTCGTCTTTCGATTTCTCGTCCGCTTCTTCGACTAAAATTGACAATCTTCTTGGAGTGGTAAAAGAAATTATCGATTTAAAATTAAGCCCGTTATTTTTCAATATGTCTTCGATAATTTTCTTAAAACTCAAACTTGCAGGATAAGCGAAGTCCGCTGGTATTTCCTCGACTAAAATCTCAATTAATAAATCTTTCATTTTTATTCCTTTTATCTTGTTTTTATTATAAATATCGTTAAAATAATTAATAGATATTGTATTATTATAATTTAAAAAATTCAATATATATGATTTTCAAATATATAAAATAAACTATGCAAATATAATAATATCATAATATACATTAAAAGAAAAATAAAATTTCACGCTTTCGTATAAATTTCTTAAAATTATATTATATAAAAGTAAACCGAACCACTCCTATCGGAATAAATTCGGTTTAACTATTAAAAATCTTATTAACTTAAATCATATTATCTTCAGTTTATAATTTTATTTTTTTAATACTTAATTAAATTTAATCTACCCAATCTCCTTTACCTTCCATTAGCCCCTCTATTGTGTATTCTATGTCATCAAATTCAAGCAAACTTATTTGTTTCAAAATGAACCTAAATTTAAGGATAAGCTTTCCGTTTACTTTTTCAGTTTTACCACTACCCTAGGAGTATAGGTTTCAGTTTGATGAGAAACCCAATTTATACCATCAAAATAATTTTTAAAATATTCTGAATTACCCGCAAATTTAGTTGAAATTGCATTTTTAAAACCACTAATACTTATATCGCCACCACTACTTTCACCGTTAGGATTACTATCTGGTATAGAATATGTTAAACCATCGGCACTCATACTCCCTAATTTAAAATTAAACGTATGATAATTCTCATCGTATTGCATTTGAGCGCCAAGATTACTACTATTAAAAATCTCTTTTGTGGATAGTATTAAAACTTTTCCGATTTCAATTTCCACTTCTTGCGTTGTAGTCGTCAAACTTAGATTTTCAGATGTTGGAGTTAATGAAAAAGTCGCTTTCACTTTTTTGGTTTCAATTCCGCTCCAACTTACTTTAGCTAATGTCGTTGCATCGTATTTACTTGCGTCCGCTGTGTCTTTCTTAAAAGTCAAAGTCGTTCCCGTGTAGTCGAAATCGTCAACCGCTAAAGTTGTATTTGCCGAAGCGTCTACATCCGCAATAGCCGTCAATGTTCCCGTAGCGTTTTTGAATTTAATCGTTGAGGTAGTTTTTACTGTATCTCCCGCGCCTGCCACAATTATTAATTTTGTCGAAGTTGTCGATAAAGCTCCGTCCACTAAATCTTTGTCGGGGTCGGTGCTTCCGCTATCGCCCGTATCCGTTTGACCATCGCCACTACCACCATCAGGCATTCCGTTATCAGGCGGAATATTGTTCGGGTCGCTGACATTGTTCTTACACTGACAGC
>NZ_SJDU01000156.1 GCF_005518285.1 Brachyspira catarrhinii
GAATTATGCCTCCCTCTTTTGTAAGTCTCCCTCCCTTTTTTGTAAGTCTCGCTTCAATCCATCTTATATATTCGTCTTTTTTATAATCTATAACGGAGTTTAAAGACACGAGTTGATTTTTTAATCTCTCCAAATAAGCGTTTGACATTTGAGCGATTTCCTCGTAGTCAAAATTATTTTCTATCGCTATATCGAAAAATTTTTTATATAATCTGTCGCATAGATTAACCAAAGAGCTGATTATTATAACGATTTCTCTTACATGTTTTAATCCTTCGTTTTGCCAATGTTTAGAGCCGACAATTTCGGGGCTTATTCTAAATTTATATCCCAAACCTTCTTTAGTTTTAATATTTTTATGGCAGTAGGTTATAAATTGTTTTGAAGATTCGTCAACGATATTTCTTACTCTATTCGTTATATCATGAGCTTGATTTATAAGTTCTATTATTTCTTTATAATCGTCATTTTGAATAACAGATTTTTTTTCGTTTACCATATTCTTAATGCTTTCTATGACTCCGAGTCTTTTATTTTTTTTCATTCTTGAAATATAAAATAAAGCCTTTAATATTCCGTTTTTACTTCCTTCGTTTCCAAAATAACTCGAAGCCGAATTTTCAAAATTATGAGCTTCGTCAATTATAACTTTCGTATATCTCGGAAGCAAACTATATCTTCCCGCTGTTTCGGCATATAAAGACAAATCGGCGCATAATATATGATGATTTACGATTAAAAGTTGAGACGCGTTTAATTGTTTTCGCATTTTATAAAAATAGCAATCTTCCAAATATTCGCATTTTCTGTGAGTGCAAGTGTCCGTATCGCAGCAAACCATTTCCCATAATTCGCTTTTGGGTTTATATCCCAAATCCGTTATCGAGCCGTCTTTAGTTATATTGAGCCAATTATCTATACTTTCAAAAAAATTTATCTGTTCGTCAAAATCCAATTTGTCTATATCGTTTAATCCGTCTTTCACTTTTTTTATGCATACATAATTATTTCTTCCTTTAACCAAAGCGTATTTTACGGTTGGAGCGATTGTGTCGATTATAGAAGGCAAATCTTTTGAAATAATTTGTTCTTGCAAATTAATCGTATTAGTCGAAACTACGATTCTCGTTTTATTTTCTTTAAGCCATAATAGAGCGGGAATTAAATACGCGAAAGATTTACCGATTCCCGTTCCCGCTTCAGATATTAAATGTTTATTATTATTAAACGCTTCAATAGTCGCTTCTACAAGTTCCGTTTGTTCCTGTCTGTATTCGTATTTTTTTAACAGTTTGCTTAAAAGTCCGTTTTCGGTAAACATATACAATGCTTCGGGAGAGTTTATAGTTTTTGTGTCTTCCGATTTTATTGGACGAACGACTTCGTAATAATCGTCAACATCGTTATTTACTATATAAAAACCGACTCCAGCGTTGTTTCCAAGTTCGCTTGCAATCATCAAATCCGCTCTCGAAGGCGTTAATTGTCCCGATGGATGATTATGAATAACGGCGTCAAATTCCAAAGACAGAGATATAATCGCTGGGACGGAATCTTTATTTCCCCTCGCCATAACTTCTATATGGTCCAATATTCCAAAAGCGTTGAAATTTATTCCAAAATATACTTCGTTGCCGTAGGATTCGACTATCGATTTTCTCATAAAATTGACGGCTTCTACCGAAAATATATCGTTTAATTCTTTATCGTTCATTATTAAAATATAGTATATATTAAAGTCTTTGTCAAACTTAATATTATTTATATTTACATTTTTAAGGTTTAAAATATAATTAGTTTTTAATATTTTAATTTAAAAAATTAGAAAAATTTAAGGCGTAAATTATGAATAAAATAAATAAAATATATATAGGCTATCCTCCTTTTGAAAGCGATAGAGGAGTGGCTTTACTTTCTCAAAACAGACAGTTTCAATGGTTCAAAAGCCCTACTTATATTTATCCCGTAGTTCCCGCGACCGCGGCTACAATGATAAAAAACGCGGGCTATGAAGTCGCTTTTATTGACGCGATTGCAAGAAATATGAATTCTTATCAATGGTATCAATATTTGGACGAAAACACTCCCGATTTATTATTTTTTGAAGTGAAAACTCCCGTGATATATAAGGCTTGGAAAATAGCGAACACTCTTAAAGAAAAATATCCTAAAACTATAGTCGTTATCGGAGGAGACCATATTACGGCAATGCCCGAAGAGACGATGCAAAACTGCAAAGTCGATTATTTATTATGCGGAGGAGATTACGATTTTCTTTTGCTCAATTTGATAGAATATCTTAACGGGAAAGGCGAATTGGAAAAAGGAATATATTATAGAGAAAACGGAATTATAAAAAATACGGGAATGTTCGAGTTGCGGCATGATTTGAAAACTTTGCCTTTTATTGACAGAGATTTAACCGATTGGAAAAGATACGCTTACGATAACGGAAATTTCAAACGAATACCTGGAACTTATATAATGGCGGGAAGAGACTGCTGGCATCATCGCTGCACTTTCTGTTCTTGGACGGGAATATATACAAATTTCAGAGTGCGGACTGCGGAAAATGTGGTTGACGAGATAGAATTTTTATACAATAAATACAATATAAAAGAGATAATGGACGATACGGGATGTTTTCCGATAAAGAAATGGCTAAACGATTTTTGCAATATTATGATTGAAAGAAAATTAAATAAAAAAGTAAATTTGGATTGCAATATGCGTTTCGGTTCGGTAAACGAAGAAGAATACAGATTAATGAAAAAAGCGGGATTTAGATTTTTATTATTCGGATTGGAATCGGCAAGTCAAAACACATTGGACAAATTAAAGAAAGGAAATAAAGCGGAAGAAATATTGCCGTCTTGCAAAGCAGCCGCCGAAGCTGGACTCTCTCCTCATATAACCGTTATGTTGGGCTATCCTTGGGAAACGGAAGAAGATATTGAAAAAACCTACGAGCTTACGAAAAAACTTCTTCTTAAAGGCTACGCGAAAACCATGCAGGCTACGATAATAATTCCTTACCCAGGAACTGAATTATTCAATCAATGCAAAGCGGATAATTTGCTTCTCACAGAAAATTGGGAAGATTACGATATGCGTCAAGCTATAATGAAAACGGAAGTTGGAGAGCAAAAAATAAAAGAATGGATACAAAAACTTTATAATTTGAGTTTTACTCCGAGATTTTTAGCTCATAAAATTTTATCCATAAGAGATTTGGACGATATTAAATACTATTTGCGAGCCTTCAAAAAAGTTTCAAAAGGACATTTGAAAGACTTCGCTTAAATGCGTATTTTGAAACTTTATTTGAATTATTTTGAATTAATTTCTGCCGTCAATTAAACCTTTAACATGCTTCACTATATCGAATCCTGCATTCAAGGCTTTCGC
Source organism: Brachyspira catarrhinii (assembly GCF_005518285.1). Classification (GTDB taxonomy): domain Bacteria; phylum Spirochaetota; class Brachyspiria; order Brachyspirales; family Brachyspiraceae; genus Brachyspira; species Brachyspira catarrhinii. The sequence goes on from NZ_SJDU01000156.1 coordinate 3,409, forward strand.
TATAGAACCGCCCGATTTATAAAGTATGTCTCCCGCTATATATAAATTATCAACCGAACTTTCATGAATTCCTCTTACTATTGGAACTCCGCTTTCGTCCAAATCTATAGAGCATTTTTTTAAGAAATCTATAGGAGCCACTCCGCCGAGCGCGTAAATAACTCTGTCGAATATGTCGCTTGTTTCGTCCGCAAAGTTGACCAAAACTTTTCCGCCTTCGTCCGCTATCGATTTTATATCGACTCCCAATTTTGCCTTTACTTTTCCGCTTGAAATATCTTCTTTTATAGTTTCCAAATTCTTTTCGTTTGGACGAGTGAATTCGCTTTTTCTATAATTTATCGTTACATCGTTGTCTTTTCCCAAAAGATAAGCGTATTCTACCGCTGAATTTCCTCCTCCGACTACAAGAACTTTTTCGTTTTCTTTGCATTTATAAATATTGAAATTGACTACAGCGTTTAAACTTGGCGGAATCGGATAATCGGGTTTGTTGGGTCTGCCCATTTTTCCGATTGATACGACTACATATTTTGAAACATATTTGTCGTTATTTACCGTCAATACTTCAAAATATTCTCCGTTTTTCTTGATTGATTCGACTTCCGTATTAAAGAAAGCGTCAATATAATTTCCAAATACGCATTCGCTAAACAAATCCAAAACATCGCCTTTTGTCGCCGTTTCAAATTTTATATTTCCGCTCAAGTCGATTCTCTCGCCTTTATAATCTTTGTCGACTCTCTTATCGTCTTTATAAAATTTTCTTATCGTTGTGGAATGATTGTCTCCTTTTTCAAGCAGAAGAACTTTTTTCATTTGAAGAATAGCCGCTTCAACGGACGCCGCTATTCCCGCAGGTCCCGCTCCGACTATGATTAAATCGTATTCGTTTTCTAATTTATTTTCCATTTTAATTATTCTCCTTAATTTTTAATTTAAATTTAATAATAAAATTAATTATAATTACAATTTTTGATTTATCAATCTAAAATATTTTTTAATTAAACATCCAAATTTTTTACATATCTTGCGTTTGCTTCTATAAAATCTCTTCTCGGTTTAACTTCGTCTCCCATAAGCATCGTGAATAATTGGTCCGCTTTTTCCGCGTCTTCAGTCAATACTTGATACATAAGCCGAGTTTCTGGATTCATTGTCGTATCCCATAATTGGTCCGCGTTCATCTCTCCCAAACCTTTATACCTCTGTATATCCGAATTCTTACCCTTATTTTCTTCGAGTATTTTATCTCTCTCTTCGTCCGAATAAGCGTAGGTAAAATTCTTTTTATCGAAACTAATTTTATATAGAGGAGGAACCGCGATAAATATATGCCCCAAATCTATCAAAGGACGCATATATCTAAAGAAGAAAGTCAAAAGTAAAGTTCTTATATGCGAACCGTCAATATCCGCGTCTGCCATTATGATAACTCTTCCGTATCTTATTTTAGATATATCGAAAGAAGAACCGACTCCGCAACCGAGCGCAGCTATTATAGGTTTCAAACTTTCGTTGTCTATAATTTTATCCAACCTCGCTTTTTCGACATTCAAAACTTTTCCTCTTAAAGGCAAAATCGCTTGAAAATGTCTGTCGCGTCCTCCTTTAGCCGTGCCTCCAGCGGAATCTCCTTCCACAAGATAAACTTCGCATTTGTCGACTTCCTGCTCAGAGCAATCGGCAAGTTTTCCAGGTAGAGAATCGCTTTCAAGAGCGTTTTTTCTTCTCGCCAAATCTCGAGCCTTTCTTGCAGCTTCTCTCGCTTGAGCCGCCG
>NZ_SJDU01000157.1 GCF_005518285.1 Brachyspira catarrhinii
AAACTCCGATTAAATTTCAAACTCCGATTAAATTTCATATACTTTTTTATTTATTAAATTAATATTACAATAATTTTATTATTTTGTCAAATTTAATATTATATTTAACGATTATGCTTTTAATGAAATTATAAGCCTTATATACCGAAATTTAATATATAACAATTCTTTTAAAAATAGGTTATTATAATTAATAGTTAAAGTTTTGGAGGAACTTTTGATTGCGTAAAAAGAGACATTCTCGATTCAAAATATATTTGGCTACGACTTTGATTGCCTTTATGATACCCGCAATTTTCAGCGCGATTTTGGTGCTTCATAATAAACAAAGATATTTAAATAATATCATTTCTTATATAAACGAAGTCTCTCCGATTAATATATCTATTGCCGACATAGAGCTATCTTACAGACTCGAAGTTATTTTGGAAGATGTAAAACTTTATTCAAAAAATAATTCTTCCGCTTTTTTCGATTTGGATAGAGCTTCTTTAAGATTCAATCCTTTAAGACTTTTATTTAAAAGAGATATTTTTTATATTTTAAGCGAAGTCGATATTGACAACGCAAATTTTTATCCCGCGTTATTCGACAATTCTATTTTAAATAGAAATAAAGACAAAACATCCGAAAACGATAACGATATAAAAACGACTATAGAAAATGCAACCGATTTGTTTATAGATAAAAATATAAGAATAAGAAATTTTTCTACGAAGATTGTCGATAACGGCGAAGTTTCGGAAGTGTCGCTTAATTCTTTAAATGGAAATTTTAGAAACTATAGATATTTTTTATCTTATAATATCAGTTTGCCCGATAAAACATCGATATATTTTTCAATAGAAAGCAAACCCGATTTGTCCGAAATAAATTCTATAATAGACGCAAAAGACGAAAAAGGAGAATTATTTAAATATAATTTGGATTTCACAAACGATTATAACGATAAATTGGAAGGCAATTTAAGAAACTATAGCAATAATTTTGCAAATCTAACATACGATTATAATAATAAAAGATGGGATTTTTGCATTACGAATATAAATATTCAAAAAAACGCTATTTATAAATTAATGAATATAGCTTTGGATACTCCGATAGTTCATAAATTTATTGAATTCGACAATAAAACTATAACTACCGTAAGCAATTATATCGGAGGTTTTCAATATGCAAATTTAAATATAAAAGGCAAACAGGCTGAAAACGAAAATTTATATTTGGATATGGATTTGAAAGCTAAAGATAATTTTTTTGATATATTTGCAAAAGCCGAATTGATAGACAACAATATAATTTTATCCAACGCGATAATCAATTTATTAAACGGAAATATAATCGCAAGCGGAATAATTCCAGTGGAAAAACCTATTTTAAGCAGATTGGAATTAAGAGTTAACGATATTTCGGCGGGTTTTAATAATCTATCCGCAAGATTGACTTTAAGTCCCGTATCTTCGAGCATGGAAAGAATAGTGACGAGATTTACGATGCAGGAATTAAGTTACGCGAATGTTTTATCCGAACCGATGGCTTTTAATATTATTCATAAAGTAAAAGAAAAAGAAATTGAAATTAATTTGATTGAAAATATTTATAAAGAGCCGTTTAACGCCAATATTTATTTGGACGATACTAAACCTACGCTTGTAAACGCAAAAGGAACGATTCCTCAAGATATTTTTATGGTTGCGCTTGGAAGAAACCCGATAGATAATTTATCTTCTTTAAATATCAATTATAGCATGAGCAACGCTTTATATACGGACGGAAAAGGAAATATTCATTTTTTGGAAATGGCTTCAAGAAAAATCTACACGGAAGAATATTTAATAAGAATAGGCGCTTTAGCTTATAGCAATATAATAGAATTAAACGATATTTATTATAAACTCTCCGAAAGCGGCGATATAAAAGCGAAAGCGAATATTGAATACGATAAAAAATTTAATGTAAAGATTAACGGAAATATTGAAAGTCCTTTTGGAAAATATAATTTAAACGGTTTTACTTTGGATTCTACCAACGGAAATAAAATAATTTATGCTGCGACAGAAAAATCCGAAATTGTGGCAAACGGTTCTATAACTACAAATGGAATAATCAATTTAAATATCAAAACTCCAACGGAAATAAATATAAATAATAATGTTATAAACGCCGATATTTTAATCGACAATTATACTCAAAAACCTTTCTATATTTACGGAAATGTAAAATTCGATAAAAATGTCGCTCCGATTTTCACTTTGAATACTCAATTCGAACTTTCAAATCAAAGTTTAGTTTTCACAAATATAATTTTGGATTATGGCGCAAACAGAGTCATGGGAAACGGAATTTTAGACAATAGAGACGGAATAAATAAATTCACCGCTTTATTCAAGTCTGCGGAATATGACGGCGGATTTGCAATAGATGTTTCAATCAATAAAAATAATGTTTACGGAAAATTGAATGTGGAAGATTTGCCTTTTAATTTGAGTTACGGCAAAGGAATGTATGGAATATTATCGGCGGACGCAACGGTTATCGGTTTGCTTAACAATCCGATTATTTATCTCGATAGATTTAATATAAAAGATTTTGAAGTATTGGAAGACAGATTCGATGTTTCGCTTACGGGATATTATGGTAAAAACGAATTTGAATTGAAAGATTTTATTATGACGAAAACGGGAAAAAGCGGAATAGTAATATCGAGGACATTTACGAGACCGCAACAAGTGAGAATTCCTTACGCTTATTTTTCAAAAGATTTACAAAATATGCAAATAGAAGTTAATAATTTATTTCTATACAGCGCTTATAGCGGAAATATAAATTATAACATGAGAAGATTGCCGAACGGAATCGCCGAATACAGAATTCAAACAAGCCCGATAACGATTAATAAAAGAAAATTGCCAGAGTTTGGAACGGTAATGACTTATTCGGATGATAAAATATCTTTCACAAATATTAAAACTCATGGAATTAACGGAACGATTTCAAAAGAAGAAAACGAAACGAAAACTAAATTAAATTATGTTTACGATAATTACGACATATTAAATATAGACGGAGTAATAAGAGATACGAAAAATAATCAAGTCGATTTGCTTTTAACTTCCGATAGGCTCAATGTCGAAATATTTGAAATATTTAATGTCGTCTTTTCAGAAATACAATCTTCGCCTACAAATTTTATAATCGACAATAAGCCTTACACTTTATACGCGAGAGTTCATGGAGATAAGGAAGATTTGGCTATAGACGGAAGATTTTTAGGACATGGAAGAAAAGTAAAGATAAAATATTTTTCGGATGTGTTTGACGACACGATAGTTGATTTTAATTTTAACGGAAATACTTTTAATATTAATAATTTAACTTTCTATTCCAAAAGAAAAAAGAATTTAGCCGTAACTGGAGAAGCGGAAATTTTTAGAAATAGCGTAAATTATATAGCTTTCGATTTGCTTTCTTCGGACGAACAACTTGGACTTTTGAACGGAGATATAAATTTGAATGCGGCGAGAATAAGAGGACCTTTGCATTTGGATATGACGGTTGGAGGAAATCTATCCGCACCGACAATGAGAGGCACATTGACTTTAATGAGAAGCGATGTTCAACTTCGAGTATTAAACAATCAAAACTATTATAATCAACATATTTATGGAATGTCGAGCAGAATATATTGGGATTTTATAATAGAGGCTTGGAGGCAGGTTAGAGTAAATCATACTTTGGTTGGAAATTTCTATTTAGAAGAAGGCTCTAAAATGAGAATTTATAGTTCCTTAATGGACGGCATGGAATTTGCGGGAACGATTAATCTTGAAAGAGGAAATATATATTATCTACAAAACACATATAGATTGGAAAACGGTTCTGTTACATTTCCAGAAAGCGGAAGTTCGGACCCCATAATAGAAGCCACCGCTTTTGTGAATAAAAAATATTATACTTCGTCCGTAAGCGCGAATGTAAACAACAATACTTCGGAATATTTTGAAGACGAATTGCCGAGCGAAAATGTCACTTTATATATGGAAATGAACGCTCGATTATCTCAAATTTTATCTTCCGATACGGCGGGAATATCTCCCGTTAGATTTTATACTATTCCGCCTTTGAGTCAGTATCAAGTTAATCAGCTTGCGGGAATACCTCAAGGAAGTTTTGGAAATAGAGAAGAGCAGATGTTCGCTCAAAGCACGACTTCGCTTGACAGAGCAAATATGAATAGTTCTCAAACGAGTCAACTTGCACAGCTTGCGGGAAGTTACGGAGATGTCGCGATAGGAAACGCAACCTCGACTTATCTTTTAAGACCTTTTGAAAGATGGATAAGCAGATTGGGAATAATAGATTCAATAGATTTTAATACGCCCGCGGTAAATAATTTTATAACTTATAACAATAATTTGACGCTTTCTAAAGTTTTCAATAATACGAGCGTTAGTATAGGAAAAACTTTTTCAAAATATTTATATGTAAAATACGATATAACATATAACTCGAAAGACCCCGACAGACCGAACCTTTTTGGGCGACCTCAAGATTCTTATTACTTCGACCAGAGATTCGGATTCGAGCTTTCCTTATTAAGAAGCAGCAGACTTGCAAATTTTAGTTTTGAATATAAAATAAATCCTTTCTATATTCAATCTATAGGGCAAGACTTTAACTTTGTTATTCGTAGAAGATTGTGGTTGTGGAGATAATGTCAGTGAATTTTCATAAAAAATATTTTATCGTTTTATTTTTGGTATTTGCCGTTTTATTTACTTTTATTTTGATAGCAGCCGAAAGCGATTTTGAAAATTTAAGAACGGCAAGAAATATCGCCGCTTACGAAGGACTCACGATAAACGATATAGAAGTGACGGGAGCGGTTCGACTTACCGAAACCCAAATAAAAAATAGTTTTCCGATTAAATCGGGAAGCAGATTTTCGAGAGCGGAAATAAACGAAGCTATAAAAAAATTATTCGATACTCAATCTTTCGATAGAGTGGCTATCGATGTAAGAAACGATGGAAACGGAGTAATATTAAATATAATAGTAGCGGAAAGATTTTTAATAAAAGACATTACATATACTGGAAATAAAAGATTAACGAGAACGGCGTTAAACGATGTTATAAAACCCATAATGCAAGCGGGCGACCCTTATATTCCGCAAAATTTAA
>NZ_SJDU01000158.1 GCF_005518285.1 Brachyspira catarrhinii
TCTTTAGCCTGAACTGTATCATCTCCAAGCATCTCTATTCTATATTCTCTCCGTTATGAAGCCGTTTTATTAAGTCTTTCAATATTTCGTTTCTTTCGTTATTTTCATTGATTGCAAAAGTAAATCCATTCTCTTCAAACTTTTTTATAATATTTTTCATATCTATATTTTTTATTTTTGATGCTTTATCTATAGTAGTTATTTTAGCCATAGTGTTAAACATAACGGGATTTTTTATAGCTTCAAAACCCAAATCCGACAATATATCTTTTATCTCGGGATATTCTTTGCATAATTCGTAAATATTTTTATTTGTATTTATTAACTTTTTTGTCATTATAGTTATCCTTTTATTAAAATTTATTTGTTTTATTATTCTAACAAATTATATTATAGATTATAAATTTAGTCAAATTTATTAATATGACTTAAAATTATGTATATTTATCAAATATTTTTGACAAAAAACTTTTATAATATATAATAAATACGATTATTCAAAATTTTTTACCAAATATTAAAATAAAACGGAAATAAAAATGATAAAAAAAATACTCTCCGAATTGGAAAGCGAAGATAAAAGAAAGCGACTTAACGCTCTCGATAAACTCTCTGAAATCGTTTTTGATGTCGATAGAATTACGGTTATAAAGGCGCTTAAACCTCATATTTTGGATTGGGACGAGGATGTGAGGGCAAAAGTTTCTTCAGTTCTAAAATTATATACGGAGCAATGATTATGGGGAGAATAATATCTTTTTCAAGCGGAAAGGGAGGAGCGGGCAAAACTCTATGCACGGTTAATTTTGCCACCGAATTGGTTTCAAGAGGTTATAAAGTTTTGGTTTTCGATATTGATATTAATTGCTCTAATGTTTTTATACTGCTTCATGTAAAACCCGAATCAAAATTGCAAGAATATTTTGAAGGGAATTCCGCTTTGAAAGATTGCATCATAAAAAGCGAATTCAATATAGATGTAATAAGCGCGGGAATCAATATTCAAAGATTCGTTCAATTTGAAAACGATTTTAATTTGTCGATTTTGGCGAGAGATTTAAAAGAATTGTCGACAGAATACGATTATGTTTTAATCGATTATGCCGCTGGAATAACTCAAGCTATGATGAAATTTTATCAAATGTCGGACGATATTATTTTAATCGCAAATCCCGAAATAACTTCATTAACCGACCTTTATAGATTAATGAAAATGATGTTCGTAAATAAAATAACCGACAAAATGTATTTGATAGTAAATAAAGTAAAAAATATAGATTGGGCGATTAATCTTTACAAAGAAGTAAAAAAAGTCTCCGATAAATTTTCTTTGGATATAAATTTGGTATTGCTCGGACCGATTTTATTTGACGAAGAAAAAGTCATGGTTTCGATTCAAAAAAGAACTCCTTTAATAATATTATATCCGAAAACTCCAATCAAAGGCGGATTTTCTTTAGCCGTCACAAGATATTTATACGACTTGGGACTTTTAAACGAAGAAAAAGCGAGAGAAAAATCATTCGCCGATTTTTTCTGATTATATTACTTTTTATTTAGCCTATAAACCCAAAGCCTTTTTAGGGTCGGTATATTCCAATCCGAATGCGTCCGCCACTCCCTTGAAAGTGCATTTTCCGTTATAAGTATTTAATCCCGTTAGCATAGTTTCATTCGTTTTGCATATCTCTTCGAGTCCATCGTTTGCAAGCATTATTCCGTAATGAGTAGTGGAATTGGTTAGAGCTATTGTGGAAGTTCTTGGAACGGCGCCAGGCATATTGGCAACGCAATAATGAACTATATCGTCTATAATATAAATTGGGTCATCATGAGTCGTGGCATGAGAAGTTTCAAAACATCCTCCTTGGTCTATCGCCACATCGACTATTACGCAGCCTTTTTTCATTATTTTTAAATGCTCTTTTCTTAAAAGTTTAGGGGCTTTTGCTCCTGGTATTAAAACGCTTCCTATAATTACATCCGCCGTTTTATATAAATTCTCCAATGTTGAAGGAGCGCTGAAATAAGTATTTATTCTCATATTAAATATTTGGTCTATATAAGATAATCTCGCTATATTAACATCGGTTATAGAAACATTCGCTCCAAAACCCATAGCTATTTGAGCAGCGTTTAATCCCACAACTCCAGCTCCGAGTATAACTACATTCGCTTTTTGAACTCCAGGAACTCCGCCAAGTAAAACGCCTTCTCCTCCGAATTTCTTTTCCAAATATTTTGAAGCTTCTTGAATCGATAATCTTCCAGCAATACAACTCATAGGTGCAAGGCATGGAAGTTGATTGGATTCGTCTCGCATCGTTTCGTAAGCTATAGATTTAATTTTCTTTTTCAAAAGCATTTCGGTTAATGGTTTATCGGCGGCTAAATGCAAATATGTATATAATATTTGATTTTCTCTAAAATAATTATATTCTTCTTCTATCGGTTCTTTTACTTTCACTATCATATCAGCTTCGAATACTTTCTTTTTATCGGTTATTTCCGCGCCAGCTTTTTTATATTCTTCATCCGAAAATCCCGAACCTTCTCCAGCACCTTTTTCGATTAATACCTTATGATTATTACTAACATAATCGGCGACATTGGAAGGCGTTAATCCTACTCTATATTCTTGATTTTTAATTTCTTTAGGGCATCCTATAAGCATAAAAAACTCCTTAATTAATAATTATTTATATTTTAAAGTATAGTAAATTAACTTTTTATTGTCAAGAGATAAAGAGTAAATAATATCTAAATATATATTATAATAATCTTTGTATTTTAAAATTTATTACACTTGAAAAATAGTCATTTATATTATAATATTTATCAATATAAGTATAATTTATTTACTTTATATTTATAAAAATCACTTTAATTTTGGAGAATAGAATGAATATAAATAATAACGCCGCTCAATTAAAAAAAGATATTCTTGTTAGAATAACGACACTTTTTATTGAAGACAGACTTTTGGAAGACATAGATAAAATGCCAATCGAAATAATACCGAGAGATAGCAAATCGATAAGGTGCTGCATTCATCATGACAGAGAGATTATAAAAAATAGAATCTTGGCGAGACTCGGAATAAGCGTGGAAGGAAAGGAAGACAGCGGAATTCCTTTATCGCAATACGCGAAATTGGCTTTGGAAAGAGAAAAACCGACTTGGCCCATGCTTACCGTTTTGGACGAAGCTTGTAATGCCTGCGTTAAAGCAAATTTCATGGTTACAAACGCATGTCAGGCTTGTTTGGCTCGTCCTTGTATGGTAAATTGTCCTAAAAACGCCATAGATATTTTGGACGAAAAAAGAGCTTTTATTCATAGCGAAAAATGTATAAACTGCGGATTATGTTTGAAGAACTGTCCTTATCATGCGATTATTTATATTCCCGTTCCTTGCGAAGAATCTTGTCCCGTAGGAGCGATTAATAAAAACGAATTTGGAAAAGAAGTTATCGATTATCATAAATGTATTTTTTGCGGAAATTGTATGAGAGAATGTCCTTTCAGCGCGATGATGGATAAAGGACAATTATTGGATGTGTTGAAACATTTGAAAGAAGACGGCAAAAAAGTAAATGTAATGTATGCTCCTTCTATCGCGTCTCAATTCAACGCAAAACCTGGACAATTAAAAAGCGCGTTGCTTAAAATTGGTTTTGGTAAAGTTTGGGAAGTGGCTTTGGGAGCGGATATAACATCCGACAAAGAAGCTCATGAATTTGAAGAGAGAATGGAGAGAGGCGATAAACTTATGACGACTTCATGCTGTCCCGCTTATGTTAAGGCGGTTAGAAGACATGTTCCAGAGCTTATTCCATGCGTATCTGAAACGAGAACTCCGATGCATTATACGGCGGAAATGATGAGAGAAGACGATTCGGAAGCGATTAATGTGTTTATAGGACCATGCCTTGCAAAAAGAAGAGAAAGCATTGACGATGATTTGGTTGATTATTGTTTATCGATGGAAGAGCTTGACGCTTTATTTATAGCCACTGGAACGGATGTTATGAAAGAACCAGATTTGAATATAGATGTCATTCCAACTTCTTCGGGCAGAAAATACGCTATGAGCGGAGGAGTAGCCGAAGCGGTAAAAATAAGATTGAAACATCCCGAAAAAGTTAAGCCTACCGTTATTGACGGATTGGATAAAGAAGGAATGAAACAGCTTAAAAATTTCGGCAAGATTCAATCGGGAGAGATGCCGATTCAAAACGACACTCCAAATTTGGTAGAAGTTATGGCTTGCAAAGGCGGATGCGTTGGAGGTCCCTGCGTTGTGAAAAATCCTAAAGCCGCAACCGTTCAATTGCAGAGATACGCCGCCGATGGATTGGAATTAACGGCTAAATAAATTAAAATAAAATTTTATTAAATTTGGATTGCTTCGGCATGCCTACGGCTAGCAATGACATTTTTTATTTAAACTATTGACAAAAAATTTAATCAAATATATAAATTAAGAATTGATTAAATTAAAAAATATTTAAATTAATTTAGTTGACAAAGTTTGAAAAATATTGTAGAATATTACTAATTAAATTAATTGATATTTAGAAAATAAATAGTTGACAAATTTTTTAAATATTGTATAATTTAATCAATATTTAATAAAACTAAAAAACGAAGAGGAATTTAATATGAAGAAGGTTAACATGTTACGTTACGTTACGTTACGTTACGTTAGCCATTCGTTTAAACTTTCTCGGATTTTCTATTGCAAAAATCTATTAAAAAACATTTTCGATTTGTTCGGAAAGTCCGTCATTGCGAATGCGCTAAAGGGGACATGTTGTCAAACGAAGCAATCTAAATTTAGTAAAATCGGTTTTTATAATTTAATTTCATTAACAAATAAATTTTTTCAAAAGTGGATTGCTTCAGGCAAAGCCTTCGCAATGACTGTGAAAAATAATTTTGCAATTCTAATAACAAGGGGTTTTAACCCCTTGCGTGCCTTTGCAATTGCACACAATGGGCTGAAGCCACATTGTTATTCAGGTTTTGCATCTAATTTTGAAATAATAAGTCGTAATGAAAATTATGCTTTCAATCATAATAAAAATTTTTGCCGTAATGGAAATAATATTTTTCTTCGCAATGATTATGGCAAGGATTTT
>NZ_SJDU01000159.1 GCF_005518285.1 Brachyspira catarrhinii
AACCGAATAAAGAATCAAAAATCAAATAGGAGAAAAATTTAAAGACAGAGAAGGAAGAATTATCTCTTTGGAATTTGACGATTTTATTTTATTCAATGTTTATTTTCCAAACGGCGGAAAGTCGGAAGAGCATTTTGAATATAAATTAAATTTTTACGAAGAAATTATTAAATATTTAAAAAAATTAAAAAATAAAAAAAATGTAATATTATGCGGAGATATGAATATCGCTCATACGGAAATCGATTTGGCGCGTCCTAAAGAAAACGAAAAAAATATTGGATTTTTGCCAGAAGAGAGAGCGCTTATAACAAAATTTTTAAATAGCGGATTTACCGACACTTTTAGAATGTTTGTCAAAGAAGGAGGACATTACAGTTGGTGGGATTTTAAGACGGGAGCGAGAGCGAGAAATGTCGGCTGGAGAATCGATTATTTTTTTGTTAATAACGAAATTGCGAAAAATATTAAAAGAGCGGATATATTAAGCGAAGTTATGGGAAGCGACCATTGTCCGATTTTAATAGAATTTGAAAATAAATGACGCTTGATTTTTTTACTATATGTAATATATTAGAATTTATTATAAAATTAATTCTAAAAAGGGAAATATAAATTAATCGGATATTATATGCTTATACAAGTCGTTAATTTTATATATGTTTTGATAATTCAGGCTTTGAGGCTTTATTCTTTTATATGGTTTATATGGATTATCATAAGTTGGCTAACCGCGTTTGGAGCGATTCATTTGGATTATTATAATCCTATCGTAAGATTTTTTTATAATATAACGGACGGAATAATCGACAGAATATTTGGAGATTTTAGAAGTAAATTTATAATCGGAATGATTGACATATCTCCTTTGGTATTTCTTTTAATAATCAATATGGTTCTTCCAAGAATAATAAGAATGATTTATATATATATATTAAGATTGATAGCGTAAATTATTATGGAATCGTTAGATAAAATAATGGAATATATGAGCGAAGGCGATTTTAGGAAAGCCATAAAAGAACTTAATCTAATAATAGAACATGAACCTAATAACGCTCAAGCTTTTTATATGCGAGGCAAATCGGCGTTTATAGAATTACAAAACGAAAAATACGATAATAATTTGGAAATTAATTTTATATATTCCGCAATCGAAAACGATTTAAATAAATGTATAGAAATAGACCCGAGTATAATAGACGCTTATCGAGGTTTAATGTATTTAAATAGAATTTTAAAAAATGTGGATAAAGAAAGAGAATTCGCTCAAACCCTCTTGGAAAAAGCTAAAGAATTGGAAGAAACTTCGACTGACGCTTTGCTTATGCTTGCAAGCAGCTATTTAAACAACGGAAAAAACGAATCGGATTTTCATCAAGCGATTGGTTTTTACGATGATTTTATTAAAAGAGTAGATATTGAAGACGGCAAGATGGCGAGATTTGAAAGAGGACTCTGCTATTATAATTTGGGTATTTTAAATAAAGCCGATGCGGAAGCGAATAAACTCATTGAAGATTTTCCGATGTATGATGACGCTTATTTTTTGAAAGGAATCGCATTATCCAAAAGCGGAATCGATTCGGAATTTTTTGAAGACGCGATATTCTTTTTAAATAAAGCGATAGAATTAAATAATCAAAATTACAACGCGTTATACGAAATCGCGGAATGGTATTTTGAAAAAGGAAATTATAAAAAAGCCATAGAAACCTACGACAAATTACTTGAAAGCAAAAATAAATATAATTTAGCCGCTTTGCTTGGAAAAACTCAAACATTTCATGATATGATTGTAGAAAGCGGAGAATATACGGGAAGCGAAGAACAAAATAAAAATTTAACCGAAGCCTTTAATTTGATAAACAAAGTTATTGAAATTTTAGGAAACGATAAAAGAATCGTTCAATATAAATATTATAGAGGAGATTTGTTTTCTTATAAAGGCGAAATTGACAAAGCTAAAGAAGAGTTTGAAAAAATTGCCGAAGAAAAAGAAATTGCGGACGCTCTATATTATAGAATCGCCGAATTTTATTATAATTACGCGCAAAGCAAAGAATATTATAAAAAATCTTTAAATTATTTGGAAAAAATAAAAGATAAAAAAAACGCCGCTTATAATTTGTCAATATTTGCAAATTACGAATTAAAAAATTATAAAGAGATAGTTAAAATATGCGAGGAATTTTTAAATAATTTTTTGAACGATAAAAATTCTAACGAAGAAAAAAATATTTATTATATAAGATTTATTTACGCTTATTCTTTGCAAATGATTGATTCTCATAATTACGATTTGATAATTGAAAACTATAAATTATGTCTTAACGATGAAACTTTGGATAAGGCTTTGATATATAGAAATATTGCAAAAATAATGATTTACAATATGAGCATGAATTATTATTTGAAAGGAATGGAATATTTGCAACTTTCAATGAAATTAAACGATGCGATATCTTATTATTTATACGCTAAAGAATTATTTTACGGAAATATTATCGCTCCCTGCCCCGAACTTGCGCTTGGTTTGGCTAATACTTCAATCGAACTTGACGGCAATTTGGAATACGCTTATATAATAATGGGAAGAGGTTACGAACTCGGCAGAGGAATAGAAAAGAATCCGAATAAAGCTTTTGAAATATATTATAAAGCGAACGAAATCGCTAAAATAAACAATTCAAAATCTTCTTGCGCTAAAGCCGCTTTGGCACACTGTTATTATAATGGAATAGGAGTCGAAAAAAATCAATCTATGGCTTTAAGTATAGTGAAGAAAACCGCCGAAACTCGAGGAAAATTTTCTCATAGTCATATAGCCTTATTATATTCTTATTTTGCGCTTGAATGTTTTGAAGGATTCGATTTGAAAAAGGCTCTTTCTTTATTTAATCAAACTTTGCCTCATTATAGCGACTTATCCGTAGTTATGACTTTAAAAAGATTATATAAAAGATTGGGTAGAAAAAAAGACATTAAACGAATGATAAAAATCGAAGCGGAAACTTTGAAAAGAACGGGAGAATTCAATTTAAATTATTTAAGAAATTATATTAAGAATTTTAAGAATTTTTACCCGATTCCTTTTTAATGCAAAATTACATGAAAAATGATATAACCGACAAATTAAAAATATTAAAAAAATATACCGAAGAAAATTTTTTAATTTCTTTAACCAATAAAGGAATATACAATCGAGCGTTAAAAGATTTCAAAAATATGCAAAATAACAATAGGTTTCAACCAATTGTTAAAATAGTAGAAAATAAAATAAAAATTTCTTTCGACAATACGGAAATATTTTTTACGGAAAATATTAAAGAAGCGACTTGCAATTGTCCTTCTAAAAAAATTTGCAAACATATAATTATAGCTTTATTATATATAAAAGAATTAACAAAAGATTTTAAAACCGAAATTCAAGCTCAAAAAAAATTTGAAGAAATAAATAATATAAAAAATAAAAATACAAAAAAAGAATCAAAAGAAAAAAATAAAATTATCGATTCCAATATTTTGGAATTTTCAAAAAATTTTATAGAAAATATTTTTGCAAAAGGATTTTACGGATGCCATGAAAAAGATTTTGATACAGCGGAACAAATTGCAACAAAATTAAATATTAACGAAATGCCAGAACTTGCAAAACTTTTTAGAAGTTTATCTCAAAGCATTGACGCTATGATAAATAAAAAAGCGTTTTTCAATAAAATTTTTACAATGAAAACTTTATCGAAAATTTATAATACGATTAACGCCATTGAAAACGCGAAAAAAAATAATGATGAAACTACGATTAAATTACTTACGGGAGAAAATAAAAACGCGTATATTGAAAAATCTTCGGGTGAGTTTATAGGTTTGGGCGCTTATCCTTGGATTTCGTCTTCGGGTTATTTTGGTTTGACTTCCATTCTTTACGATTTGATTTCAAAAAAAATTTGTTTTTATTCTCATACTCTTCCGACTTTTTACGATGATTCAAAAAATTTAAAAAATCTTTATGACGATATTAATTCCAATTATTATAAAAAAATTCATTGGGAAAATAATATTTCAATGGAAACTATTTCAAAATATAAAATAAAATTAACGAATTATAAAATAAATAACGAAAATAGAATTTCCTCAAGCAAAAAAACTTCCGTAATTGTTGTCGAAAAAATAGATTATGATTTTATAAAAAATATTAAAGAAGAAATTAAAAATTCAAAATTATTTATTTCAAGTTTTGAAGATATAAAAAATATTGATTTT
The DNA here is from genome assembly GCF_005518285.1 of Brachyspira catarrhinii. GTDB lineage: Bacteria > Spirochaetota > Brachyspiria > Brachyspirales > Brachyspiraceae > Brachyspira > Brachyspira catarrhinii. The sequence continues at coordinate 4,267 of NZ_SJDU01000159.1, forward strand.
AAATTTGATTATTTCAATAATAAAAACGAAGCTAAAATTTTAATTTCGGAATTTCAAAAAATAGAAAATATAAATTTCGATAAAGTAAGTCAAATTCTTTTTTTCGATATTTTAAATAACAACGAAAAACTTACTTTAAATATAAAATATAATCAAATCAACTCGCATGGATTCGATTACATAAAAAATTATAAAAACTCGGAAATTGATAAAAATAAATTTATCGTTTTTACAACTAAAGAAAAATCAAAATTTTCTCCGATAAGCTTTATAAATATAAACGCGGTTATAAATATATTTTTTGAAAGATAAATAAAAAATATTTCGATAATTATAAATACGAAAAAATTATGCGAGTTAATTATGATAAAAGAATCAATCGAATATATATTGTCCGACTACAGCGTTTTGGAAATTGCGACAAGAATAATGGTTGCCTATATAATGGGAATTTTTATCGGCTGGGAGAGAGCGCAACATAAAAAACCGATTGGAAGCAGAACTACAAGCATAGTATGTATGGGAGCGGCGATTTTGTCATGCTACGAAGAAATTTTTGCAAAAATGATAATGATTCAAAATTACGAACTTGTAAAAGTAGGAAGCGAAATATTATACAGGACTCCCGATTATAACAGAATAACAGCTCAAATAGTTTCGGGAATAGGATTTTTGGGAGCGGGAATGATTATTCAAAACAGAGGAAAACTTCATGGAATCACGACTGCGGCGATAGTTTGGGTTACGGCATGTTTGGGAATTGTAATCGGTTCGGGCGAATGGATTTTATCGGGCATCGGTTGTTTATGCGTATTTTTAAGCGCTTCGATTTATAGAGTTCCCTATTTGATGGCAAACA
>NZ_SJDU01000016.1 GCF_005518285.1 Brachyspira catarrhinii
ATAAATTCATGAGTGGAGAAATTAGAGTTAACGAAAGCGAATTTTAATATTGACATTATTTATATTTATTGTATTATATAAATCGTAAGCGTATGTTTCTTACTAGAGACTTACTCCCCATCAAAGGATGGGGGTTTTTATTTTATGGACAAAGTAAATTTTTATATAGACGGTTTCAATATTTATCATGCCATTGATAAAATGAAAGATAATAAACTGAAATGGATAAACTATAAATTATTATGTCAAAAACTTTTAAAGCCTAACGAAATAATAAATCAAATATTTTATTTTTCGGCTTATGCCACTTGGAAACAATCTTCGTTTTTGAAACATAGAGTTTTTGTAAGAGCGCTTAAAACTGAAAATATAAATATCGTATTAGGGAATTTCAAAAATAAAACAAAATATATACCGAATATTAATTATAATTATAAATACCATGAAGAAAAAGAAAGCGATGTGAATATAGCGATACATTTGGTTAGAGATGCATGTAGAAAAAATTGCGATACGGCGATTATATTATCTGGCGATAGCGATTTAGTGCCAGCGATAAAAATGGCTAAAATTGAAAATAATAATTTAAAAATCGGCGTTGTAATTTCTGCGAATGTTCAAGCGGATAGTTTAAAAAAGTCTTCCGATTTTAGTAGAAAACTTTCCGAATTTTCATTGTCCGATTTTTTATTTCCAAAGAATATTATTTTAGATAATAAAAATATAATTAGTTGTCCATCGGATTGGATATAAGAAAATAAAAAATTAATTAAAAGACACACATTTAACAAAATAGTTGATAATTATCTCTAATCGTATATAATAAAAAATATTTGGAGAAATTAATTTATGTCAATTATCGATAAATTGTCGCTCGTTGAAAATAGTTGCACAAATATAGATTTAAAATAAAATTCCTCATTTACTTTATAATTGAAATATTTTTATTTTTAATATATAATCCTAAATATTTTTAATAAAACATAGGAATTTGAAATGATATATTATATAGTGGCTGCAGTATTAATTGTTATAATAACATTTCTTATAATATTCTTTTATTTTAAGAAAAGTAAAAATAAAAAATATCAATTAATAACAAAAACGAATAATATTTCATTACAAGATAATCAACCTTCGGTTATGGAAGTGCAATCTCATGATTTAGATTTTTTCTATAATAATTTTAATGAGGATGACTATCATATATTGGGTTTGTCAAATATAGATAGAACTATTAATATTGCTTATCAAGATACTGCCGTAAAATCTGTAGTAGAAGTGGCAAAAACTATTATTCAGACAAAAACACTAAAAAGCGTATTTAAAGCTACTGCTGACCCAACGACATTAATGAAATTAAAAGATGGTGTTGGTTCTGCTGTTATGGAAAATGGAAAAATTATAGCTCAAGCTGGATTTGTAAATATAAACCCTGCAGAAATGGCTGGAATAATTGGTCCCCAAGTTGTATTTGGTATATTATCTATAGCTGTAGGACAACATTTTATGGCTGAGATAAGTCAGAAATTATCTGATATATCTGAAAAATTAGATAAAATATTACAACACTTTAAGGAAGAGCATATAGCTAAATTACAAAGTGCTGAAAAATCAATTTTAGAAGTTTCTAAACGGGAAAATGTTGGGTTAGAAGATATAGGTATTTTGATGGTTATAGAAAAAGAGTTAAACGAAATTTATCAATACTATAAAAATAAATTGAAAAGCATTGACATTCATGATTTAATTCCAAGTAAATGGAGTAAAATGAAAGAAACAAGTAAAAAGTTAAAAGAAAAAATAGACGAGGCAGAATTTTTTCTTAAAATGTGTTTTTATTCAAAAGAATTATTAAATTTAATACAATTAGTAAAATTTGATACATATATAAAAATGAAAGAAGTAGATATAAACGCTATAAATAAGGCAAATGAATTATTTGAAAAAATAAATTCTTGGCAGGCTGATTTATTCTATAATGAAGATGTTAATCCAAAAAATACATATTTTAATATAGTAAAAGAATGCAAGCTAAAATGTATTAGAATATATGATAACGCTAAAATTAAATGGACTAAGAAAAAAATTTATAATATAATTATAAACGGATTAGATAAAAAAAATAATACAGAATTAAATAATTATATTAGCATGTCATATAATCAATCAAGGACTATGATAGAAAATATGAATAAACCTAAAGATATTATTTTATTAAAAGATGATAGCGGAAATATAATTTCTTTATGTAAAAAAGAATAACTTTTAGGAAAAAATATGATTATCGATAAATTGTCGCTCGTTGAAAATAGTTATAACGAAATAGTGGAAAAATTAAACGATGGAAATATAAAAGACAATAGAGCAATTCAAGAGCTTATGAAAAAAAAATCCGAAATGGAAGACATAGTTTTTGAATATAAAAAATTAAAAGAAGTTTTGAAACAGTCTAAAGATTTGGAAGAGATGATAAAAAATTCCGACACCGATAAAGAGCTTAAAGAAATGGCTTCTTTGGAAATCGAAGAGCTTAATCAAAAAAAAGAAAATATTATATCGGCTTTAAGATTATCGCTTTTGCCAAAAGATAAAAACGAAGGAAAAAATATAATAATAGAAATAAGAGTGGGGACTGGCGGAGAAGAATCGGCTTTATTTGTCGGCGATTTATTTAGAATGTATAGCCGTTTTATAGAAAGAGCGAATTTGAAAATGGAAATAATAGACACGAGTCCAACGGAACTTGGAGGCTATAAAGAAGTTATATTTTCGGTTTCTGGGAAAGACGCTTATAGAAGTTTAAAATTTGAAAGCGGAACTCATAGAGTGCAAAGAATTCCCGCTACCGAATCGGGAGGAAGAATTCATACTTCCGCGTCGACTGTGGCGGTTATGCCCGAAGCTATGGAAAGCGATGTCGTTATTAAAGACGAGGATATAAGAGTCGATATTTTTCGTTCGAGCGGACCAGGCGGACAGTCGGTTAATACAACGGACAGCGCGGTTAGAATTACGCATCTGCCTACGGGTTTAGTCGTTCAATGTCAGGATGAAAAAAGTCAGCATAAAAATAAGGCTAAAGCTTTGAAAGTGTTGAGAGCGAGAATCTACGAAAAAGAGGAAGCGGAAAGAAAAGCGAAAGAATCGAAAGAGCGAAGAGAACAGATTGGCTCTGGAGACAGAAGCGAAAGAATAAGAACTTATAATTTTCCTCAAAACAGAGTGACCGACCATAGAATAAATTTAACATTATATAAATTGGACAGATTCATGGACGGAGAGATTATGGAAATAACGGACGCTTTATTTAAAAAAGAACAGGAAGATTTGCTCGTTTCCTACTCCGATTAATTTTGAATCATAAAAATTTTATAGAAATTTAATAGAGGTTTAATAATGAATTTTTTAATATTAATCGACAATTTATTTTCAAACGAATATTCAAAACAATTTGAAAAACAATTTTTAGATAAAATAAATTCTCTTAAAAATAATTTAAATTGCGAAGTTAAAAATTTGGAAAATAAAAATATCGAAAACATAGAAAATTATTTGAATAATATTTTTAAAGAAAGCGAAGGCTACGATAATATAATTTATATTCCATGCAATATGCCGCTTTTTAGCGTAGAAGAGACGATAAAACTTACAAAAATTCATGAAGAAAATATCGCTTATTTCAGTTATGGCGAAAATTATCCCATTGGAATAGTTCCGTTTATAATAAGAAGAAACGCGTTTGAAAGATTATTTAATATGATAAAAAATAAAGAAATTAAAATCTCGGAAAACGCTATAAGAGATATTGTATTTATCGACCCGAATTTTTTTGAGATAGAAATTTTGGTTTCGGAATTTGATATGAGATATTATAGATTATATTTGTTTGCCGATTGTAAGAGAAATTCTATTTTAATATCGAGACTTATTGATTATAAAAGTTACGGAGAAATTGTGAAAGCTATAAAAGAAAATCCGACTATAAGAAGAACTTTGCCCGCGTATATTGAAATCGATATAAACAATAGACAGAATATTTTAAATAAAGATTTGTTTTCATGCGAAAGTTTAAAAAAAGAATTATCTAAAGAAGAAAAAAATATGAGTTTAAATGATTTTAAAAATATATTTGATAAATTAGTCGATTTTTGCGATGATTTTCATTTGTCTATCGGAAGTTTTTTCGAGCCTTTGATTAATCAAGAAATTTTTGAAATTTTAGATTACGCGACTAAAAATGAAAAAGTTAAAATTTATTTAGAAACGAACGCTATGCTGCTCGATAACGATAAAGCTAAAAAATTGCTTAATTTACAAAACGATAGAAAAAATCTTTTTGCGATAATTCATTTGGATACGATAGACGAAATCGTTTATAATAAAATTTACGAAAACGGAGATATTAAAACGATTTTATCGAATATTGACTATTATTTGATTAGAGAGCCTAAAAATACTTATTTGCAAATTACCAAACAAAAAGCTAATTTCGATTATTTGACTTCTTATTATAAATATTTTGAAAAGTATAAAGTCGAAATAATAATGCAAAAATATTATACATTTAGAGGAATCGCGGAAGACAATAGAGTCGGCGATATGTCTCCGTTGATAAAAGTCGGATGTTGGCATTTGGCTAGAGATTTATTCGTTGACGCTTACGGAGATATTTATATTTGCAGATTCGACATTAACAAAGAAAAAAAAATATCTTCGATTTACGAAAACGATTTGGGAAATATCTGGAAGTCGTTTGAAAATTATTATAACGATAATGTTTTTGAAAAGTTGGATTTTTGCAAAAATTGCGATGAATGGTATTTGTATAATTTTTAATTTTTTTATAGTTTAGTTTTGCTCTATAGTCATCGAAGCGCCGATATCCATTGAATTTGTTTTTCCTTTATATTTCGCTTTTTCCGAAACGATGCAATCGTCCATTAAAACATTTGAAATATTTACCTCTTCAAACATGATGCAATTTTTTAGTATTGAATTTTCTATTTTTGAATTTTTGCCGATATGAACATAGGGACCGATTACCGAACTTTTTATTTCGACATTTTCGTCTATGAATACGGGAGGAACTATAGCCGAATCTTTGATATTTTCGCTCAATATTTTATTTTTTATTATAAGTCTGTTCGTTTCAATCATTGTCGATTTTTCGCCGCAATCGAACCATCCGTCCAATTTAAATGTTTTGAATATTAATCCTCTTTCAATCATATATTCCAAAGCGTCAGTTAATTGATATTCGTTTTTTGTTTTAATGTCGCTTTTTATTATATAATCTATAGCCTCGAATAATTCTTTTGATTGGACTATATGATATAAGCCCGTCAAAGCCAAATTGCTTATAGGCTCTTTCGGTTTTTCCACCAATTTTTTTATTATTCCTTTATCGTTTAAAAGCGCCACTCCGAATCTGCTCGGATTGTCGACTTCGCATACTCCCAAAGAATTTTCATTTTTAGCGACTATTTCAGCCAAATTTAATTTAAAAATCGTGTCTCCCAATATGATAAAAATTTTATCGTTATCTTTAATATATTCTCTCGTCAAAGAAATCGCATGCGCCAAACCTTTATATTCTTTTTGAACTACAAACGAAAGTTTAATGTTTTTATATTTTAAAGTCAAATATTCAATCATCTGCTCTTTCAAATATCCGACTATAAAAATAACCTCTTCCAAATCGGGAATTAAAGAGATATTTTCCATTATGAAATCGATAATCGTAGAACCCGCTATTGGCAAAATCGGTTTGGGTTTAGTGTTGGTATGCGGTCTTAATCTCGTGCCTTCTCCCGCCGCTGGAATAATAACTTTCAAAATGCCGTCCTTTAAAATTTGTTTTTATTAGTATATAGAAATTATTTTAAAAGTCAAATTAAATTATTTTATAAAATAAAAAACCGAGCCTTTAATCAATAAAGAACTCAGTTTTATTTTTTATAAATAGTATAAATTTTACTAAAAAATACTTTAACTATTTTTACATATTAAGGTTGATATATATTATACTTTATGATATTATTGTAAAAAATTAAAAATATTATAAGGCAATGGATATGGTATGAAAATTGTGTCAGGAAGGTTTCTCTCAAAATCGGAATTAAGAAATAAAATATTGAGAGATGTGATTATAGCGATATTGTTTATAGCCATATTAGTTTTAATATATTTTCAAATCAGAAGCCCGATTCCCGTAAAATTTCTTTTTAAATCTTTATTTCAAGATGTAAAAAACGGAGTTGTGGAAGAATATTCGAAAATTTATTATCCGACTTATTATTTTTCGATGCAAATGACTCCTATATTCGAAACTATCGAACAATCGCCCGAAGTTTATAGAGTTTTAATCAATAATTTTTTTCCTAAACATAATTTTATCGAAAATGCGGCTATGCGTTTTGGAAACGGTTATATGTCTATAACGAAAGAAGGAAGCGGTTATAGAGTAATTGGAAATATAGCGACAAATAATAACGAAAGCAATAAATATCAGTCGATACCGTTCGAGCAAATCAGCATAGATTCTTTTTATGTAAGAAATAATATGCCTTATATTCATTTGCTTTATATAGCGAGCGAAGATATAGCGTTCGAATATAATTCTTTATTTAATATAGATTTTGAAGGAATAGATATAAACGATATTAAAGATATTTACGCATATTTGGTAACGGGAAACAGCAAAATAACTTTTCCAATATCCGAAGCTACGACAAATGAAAATCCTTCAGATTATATGGAAATTGCAAATATTCTAACCGAAAGATTTTCCGAAACGAAAGAAGATATATTAAAAATCTCTCATAATAATAAAAATTATTGGGGATATAAAGGCAGTTTTACTGTTGCAAATAATACGAATCAAATTGGAATAATAATCCCAGAAAAAGCGCTTATAAGAAGAATACAAATTCCCGCTGTTTTAATATTTATTTTATTTATCGTTATAGTAATTGCCGTAATAATAGCTCTTGCGATGCATTATATAAGAATAATAGAGGATTTAATTGCAAATCATATAGACATAAAAAAGATTATTAAAGAAGGCGAAAGCACAATGGTGGAATTCAAATCCACTTTGAGGTTCGATAATTATACTGAAAAAGTAAATAAGTCTTTGGAAGAAACTATAATGAAATCAATAGCCGCTTTTGCCAATGCGGAAGGCGGGAGATTATTTATAGGAATTTCAGACAACGGAGAAATTAACGGATTGGAAAACGATTATTCCACTTTGAAACAAGCGAATAAAGATTTTTTCGAGCTTCATTTAAGAACGCTTATAGAAACATATTACGGAAATTCTTTTTCTGCGGAATCTATAAGAATAGATTTTGTGGAAGAGGACGAAAAAGATATATGCATAGTTTATATCAATAAAAGCAATAAGCCGATATATACAAAAATAACCAACAAACAAGGCACGAAAGAAGAAAAATTCTATATAAGAGTCGGTAATTCTTCTCGTGAAATAGCGAACGCAAGCGAAATAATAGCCTATATAAATAAGCATTTCAAAAAATTCTAATTAAATTTTATTAATATTTAAAAGTTATAACGATAAAACAAATATTTGACTGTTTATATTTAATGCTATATAATAAATAATATAAATAAATTATAAATGAAAAATTAAATAAAATTAAAGGAGTTTAATTATGTCTGAAAATATATACGATTCTATTATAGTGGGAGGAGGACCCGCTGGGCTTTCCGCTATGTTATATTTGGGAAGAGCTTTAACGAATTCTTTACTCATAGAAAAAAGAGGAATGGGTGGACAGATGATGAATACCGACACGGTTGAAAATTATTTGGGATTTCCAGAAGATATAAGTTCTTTCGAGCTTGTCGACAGAATGCAAAAGCATGCCGAAAAATTTTCTAAAAATCCTATAGAATACGATGAAATAATAAAAGTCGAAGATATTAACGAAAAAGTAAAAACCTTATTGACGGCGGACGGAAAAACTTATAAAACAAAAACTATAGTATTGGCTATGGGCGGCTTTCCTAAAAAATTGGGAGCGAACGGAGAAGAAAAATTTTCTGGAAGAGGCGTTTCTTATTGCGCGACTTGTGACGGAGCGTTTTACAGAAATAAAATCGTCGCGGTTGTAGGCGGAGGAAACAGCGCTTTTGACGAATCATATTTTTTGACGAGATTTGTAAATAAAATATATTTGGTTCATAGAAGAAAAGAATTCAGGGCGGACGCGATAAATGTTAAACATTTAACCGATACGGGAAAAGTCGAATATGTTTTGGATTCGGTTATTGAAGAAATTTGCGGAGAGACGAAAGTGTCGAGCGTGAAAATAAAAAATGTTTTGGATAATAAAATTCATGAGCAAGCGGTTGACGGAGTATTCGTATTCGTTGGACAACAGCCCGCTACGGAATTCTTAAAAGGAACGGGACTCGATATGACGGACGCGGGACAAATAAAAGTAGATTTGGCTACAATGTCGACAAATATTAAAGGCGTATTTGCCTGCGGAGATTCGGTAGTAAAACCCGTTAGACAGGTTGCAAACGCCGTTGGAGAAGGAGCGGTTGCGGCAATGATGGCTACCGAATATTTATCGCATTTATAATAAGAATTTTATATTTTATTAATAAATATCATAAATCAAAAATAGCCTGTTCTTTCTTCAAAATATAAGGCTTTTTATCTATTATTTTATCGCTATTTGATATACTATCGCATAATATAGGAGAATTTTTATTATACTTTCTTGTCATTTTTTCTATTTTACTATAACTGTAATTCGCATAACAATATAAGCATTTACTTAAACAAGTATTATATGCCCCAATATCTACGCTTTCAATACAACCGCAAGTCAATCTTTGATTTTTATCTTTTTTGGCGTTAATATCATAGCCGATTATTTCGGAGATTAATTTATCGTCTATACATTTTGCATGTCCAATTCCAAAATCTTTTAATTCTATTTCTTCGGCGCAAGTTTCAATTTTTATATCGCAAGCTTTTCCAACTTCGGATATATGTTTTGAAAGCTCCATTATCGAATCTGTGTCTTTATTAATATCGTAAAATTTAATTTCTTTCATGTTTCTTTTTACTTTTGAATAAATATCCATAAAACTTATGATGCACTTTTTAGTATATCCGCTCAATGTTTTTGAAATTTTTTCAAAATATTTTTTATGATAATCTAAACCGTATTTATCGGTTATTATTATAGGGTCGTATCTCCATATAACTTTTTTGTATCCTATTTTGTCAGATAATTTTTTGAAAGCATAAAATATTTTTTCTCTTTTTGATGGAATATTTTTTTCTATATCCGCTCCGTAAGAAGTTAAAGTAAATTGAAAATAATATTTATAATTTTTAAGCAAATCGAGTTTATCAATCATAGGCTCTGGATTTTTACTCCAAAATACTATACAATCGACAAACTCGGCGGATAAATCTATTTTACTTACTTGACGAATATTTATAGGATTTCGGACACAAACATATTTTTCTTTAATCCTATTAAAAAACCATTCCGAATAGTAGGAAGGAATATCTGTTCTTCTGCTTGCGCATACAATATATTTATTAGAATCATGAACCATTAAAATTCTCCTTAAAATATTATTTTATATAAAATATTAGAAAATTTATCAAACTATATTTCTTTATACCTCATTATTCCTAACTCCAATTATTTCCTTAAATTCTATTATTGAAAAAATAGATATTAATCTTAAAGCAAAATCGCTCATATCGATTCCCGCAAGTATAAATAAAGTAAAAATTATAAACTCTGCGGAATATTTTTTTAATATAATCGAAGAGGTTAAAAAACTAAACAAAGTAAAAATAAAAACTACTATTAATATAGCGTAAAATACAAAAGGAAAATTAATCCCGACTCCCAAAGCGTTATAAGAATAAATCATTATCAAACTATATTTTGACATTAATATAAGCGAAGATATTACAACAGCCAAACCGAAAAAATAATATTTACTTTTAGTTCTCCAATATGATGTATGACTTACAAGTATTTTTACAAGTATTTTTGGAGCAAAAATTATAATATAAGAAATCATGATTATTATAAAAGATAAAGAAGCGACTTTTTCCATATACGAAGTTAAATATAAAGAAACATAATGAAAAATATCGCTATCGACAATTTTATTTGCCGAAAACAAAATATAACTAAAATTAGAAAATCCAAGAGAAAGCAAAATAAAAATATAAATTCCTCTTTCCAATTCGTTTATATTTTTTAGCGAAATTATCGGAATCAAAGTTTTTAAAGTTATTATAAAAGTAAAAATAAAAAACAATGATTCGACAATATTATAAATATTAATATCGCTTATATATAATTTCAAAGCTCCCGTTATTAAAAAAATTATTCCCAAAATTCCGTTTACAATTTGCGCGTTAAATAAATAACCGTAGAATTTATAAAATAGAAGCAGAAAAAAAATTAAAAATATCGAATAATTGATTATATAATTTATAAAATAAACGAAAGAATTTCCGCTCATATCAAAAAATAAAGTTCTAAAAAAAAGAAAATTAAAAAGAACAGCGATTAAAAATATATTAGCCCAAAAATCGTATTTATTTATAAACGAATTATTATTTCTATTAACATCATTTTTAAAAATTTGAAACATTTATTTATCCAAATTATTTTTTATATTATTTTATTATTTTAAAAATTTTAATAATTATTTTTTAATATTATTTTAGAAAATTAAAAATTTCAATAATATTAATTTAACTTCAAAATACGATTGACTTTTTTATCAATGAATTTATTATATAACGATTAATTTAAATAATTAATTTAATCGAGGTTTATAATCGTAATGAATGAAACGGATAATATTATAAAAATATGCATGAACGAAGAAGAACTTGTAGAGGCTTTATATTCTAACGAAGATATGATATATGCCGAAGCGTCTCTTGGAAAAAAAATTGCAAATATAAAAAATACGGGAAAGATAGCTTGGGGCGTTCTTATAGGCGGAATTTTAGTCGCGGTGACTGCGATAGTTTCGTCAAAAAAATTAAGCAAAGGAAAAACCGTTTTAGTTTCTTCTATAGCGGCTATTCCTTCGGCAAGCGTAGCGATACTTTATATAGGACTTCCAGCCACTCTTTCGCTGATTCAAATAATGACTTGCGCTTATAAAAAATACGGCGGAATAAACGCGGCAAAAGATATAGTTTTAAAATTAAGAAACGATTATTATATAGCCGAAAAAGACAGAGAAAAATTTATTCTCAAAAAAGTTGCTGGCGAAGAAGTGAAAGAAGTAAAAATAACCGAAATAAAGAAATAATATAAATAGAAAAAATACAATATTATTTATTTTTCAAATCTTCCAAATATCCAGATTCTTCGAGTTTCTTTTTGAATTCGTCTTCGGAAAGAATATTTTTTATTCCTATAACTTTTACGCCTTTATTCATAGCGTCTTTAAACACATCCATAAAATTAACGGGACAAAATATAAGGTCGTAATTAGTCGCCGTATGCTCGCAGCCCGATAATGCGCAAGTGTGAATATCAAAATCTTTAATTTCCAAAGATTTTAAAGAATTTTCCGCCGTTGTCTTCATCATTAAACTTGTTCCCGTTCCGTTAGCGCATGAAACCAATACTTTTAACATAATTCAGCCTCACAATAATATATTTTACTATTAAATTATAATAAACTTAAAATTTCCTCTTCGCTAATATCATTTTTTATTAATTTTTCAACTTTTTCATCGTCTCCCAAAAAATTAAGCGTCTTAAAAATTTGTAATATATAAAAATTTTTATCAATGTTTTATTTTTTAAATATTAACTAATTTTTTATTTAATTTAAGCAGATTATAAAATATTTAAAAATAATGTCAACACAATTAATTTAAATATTTTTTTATTAACTCTTAATTTATATGCTTTATTAAATTTTTAAAAATTTTTTACAGATAAAATTGCTTGAAAATTACTAATTTATCTATATACTTTATGCTTTAATCAAATATTAAAATACTAAAAATTATGAATAAAATAAAAATCAAAATCAGAAGAAATACTTTTATGATAAACGGAGATTCAGAAGAAGACGATAAAAAAAGAGAAACAATAAAAAGTATTTTGATAAACGAAGAAAATAAAAATAAATCCGATTTGCATAATTATTTTTTGAATAATAAAGACGAAGCGATTTATAAGCATCTCCCATATTTCGATATTTACGAAAATCATTTTTCAAAATATAGAGGAAAAGATATTAATTTACTCGAGATTGGCGTAGGCTATGGAGGTTCGCTTAAAATGTGGAAAAATTATTTTAGCGTATCAAAAGCGAAAGTCAATATTTACGGAATCGATATAAAAGAAAGATGCAAAAAATTTGAAGAGGACGGAATAAAAATTTTTATAGGTTCGCAGTCGGACAGAAATTTTTTACGAGAATTAAAAAAAGAAATTCCAAAATTAGACATACTAATCGATGACGGCGGACATATTCCAGAAGAACAGATAATAACTTTCGAGGAAATGTTCGAGCATATAAAAGACGGCGGTTTATATTTTTGCGAAGATATTTACACTTCTTATTGGGGCGATTTAAATAATAATTTTAAGACTTCGTTTATAGAATACACAAAAAAATTAATCGACTACTTAAACGCAAATTGGAGCTTGGAAGGAGACGATTTGGAGGCAAACTATTTTACCGAGCGGGCTTATGCGATTCATTATTACGAGGGAATAGTCGCCATAGAAAAAAAATTAAGAGACAGAAGATATATCGACATTTGTCAGCAGGCTTCTATTGGAAAATTAAATAAATATTGAAATAAGGATAAAAACCAATTGCCGTAAAAATAGATTGTCATTGCGAGTAAAACGAAGCAATCCAGAAAAATATATTTTACTTTGTTTTGATTGCTTCGAGCTATACTCTCGCAATGACGGTGAAAAATATTACTATCATAATTTTTTTGAATTAAATAATTTATTCTATTCTAACTCTATGCAAACCTCTTAAATAATAGGTTATATCTTGAATATTTTTATCAATCATTTGTTTATATTCTTCGGGAATATTTTGCGCTCTTATCAATTTAAACATTTCGAGTCCTTCCTGCAAATTTCCAAGCAAACTTATTCTCGCCGCGTTTCTTAATATTTTTTTATATTTGGAAAAATAAGTATTTTCGGGCATATTGTCGAATCCGTAAGTTATAACCAATTTTTTTTCATAATCGTCCGTATCGTCCAAAAGTTTCATCCTCATAGTCGGCGTTTCGCTTGCTGGTTTCAATTGAGTTTCGGGTTTCGCCAATTTTGAAGATTCTTTCGGCGCTTCCACTTTTACCGTTATATTTGGAATCGGCGCTTGAGGTTGAGGAGATTTTTCATCTTGAGGATTTGCGACTATAGGATTTCCTCCAGCCGTAGACGAATATCCATCGTTAATTTCCACTCTGCTATTTTCTATTTTATCGATTATCGTAAATTGTCTTTTCAAATTATTGTCTTCGTTTTCAATCGAGGCTTCCAATTGTTCGGCGGCTTTATTTAATCTTTCCTCTCCTTCCGACATTTCCGATTTTTTTTCTTCGGCTTCTTTTTGTTCTCTATAATCGTCCATTGCGGCGCATAGTATAGTCGCTAATTTTTTAAGTCCGTCTTCCGTATCGATTATATTTAAAGAATCCGTTGGATTTTCGGGATTCAAATTGCTTTCAGCGTCTTTGCTTCCGTAATAATTGACTTGACTGTTTCTAATTGTTGAGGCTATATTTTTGGCGGAATCTTTAATATTGCTTCTAATCGCTTTTACTTTTTCCGCTTCTTTTCTTAATAATTCTCTTTTTTTGTCTAATATAGCGTTTTCTTTTTTTATTCTTTTTAAGATTTTTATATTTTCTCTGAATTGATTTTTGTCTTCTTTAGATAATTTATTTTTTTTACCGCTTTTTAATTCGGTTATCGATTCTTTTAATTTGAAAGTTAATTCTTTTCTCTCTTCTTCCGATTCTTTTAATTTTTTTCTTAATTCTTTAATTTCGTTTATCGAATCTTTTAATGCATTTTTATCAATTTGAGCAGATTTTGAAATTTTTTCCTGCGCTTTTATTTTTTCCGCTTCCAATTTCGCGTTTTTGCTTTCCAATAATTCTATTCTTTTTTGTAGTTTTTCAAGTTCGCTTTTATTCGATTTTGAAGTTTCCAAATTTTCTACGGACGATTTTTTAAGATTATCTTCCAATTTTTTGACAATTTTTTTATATTTTTCTTCCGTTTTTTTGTATTTATCTTCTAATTTTTGTTTTTGAATGTCTATTATTTTTTTATATTTTTCGTTTAATTCGATTATTTTTTCTTCGGATTTTTCTAATTTCAATTGCAATCTTTCGACTAGTTTATTTTCCGAATTTGTAGATTTTTCTTTTTTTATTGAAGTTTTTTTTGTAGATTTTACAGATGCGGTTTTTTTACTCGTTTTTTTTACAGCCATTAATTGATTCTCTCTAATTATTTTCTTTAAT
>NZ_SJDU01000160.1 GCF_005518285.1 Brachyspira catarrhinii
AATGAAAAACATTAAAAAATTTCTTCTAACAATGGCAATGACGATGGCGCTCGGAACATCGGCATTTGCGGCGAGCGGTTTCGAGTTTTTACTTCAAGCGCCTTTTGGAATGAATGTCGGAATCCCTAAAAGCACTAAAGGGTTGCGTATAGTTAATGAAGGAAACCCGCCTATAGGAGCAGATGTTGGAATTGAGGCTCAAATCGGTTATATGTTCCAAGTCAAAGAAAGCTTCGCAATAAGCGCGTTGGCTGAATTGGGCTACAGTTGGGATTTATACGGTTTTGACAACAACACAGACTATAATAATATGCCTGTTAATTTTATGGGCATAAATTTGAGCGCCGACATTAGATACGATATTAAATGCAGAATGTCGTTTAACAGTTTCAAAATCGGACTGATTCCTAAATTCAATATCGGACTCGGCGATAATGGAACGATTGCTATAGGAATTGGCGGAGGAGTTAAAATTCCAGGTTCTGGAAAAGTAAAAATAACGACTACAGGGAAAGCCTCCGCCGAGCTGCCTTTTTTAGGAAGGCAGGAAATCGGATTTAATGACGAAAGAAGTATCGACATTAAAAGAAAAGATATAACGGACACATTTACTCCATCCGTTATCGGCTATTTGAGAGTGACGCTCGATTATTATCTATTCTTTACGGACAATATAGCTATGAATTTCGGTTTGTATGTGGGCGGAGCTTTTGGTCCTACGGTTAAAAATTTAGGAATCGTTTCAAGAATAGCTGGAATACCCGAATTAGAGGATTTTTCGCCTCAAATCGAAGCTTCAAAACTTGGAGCGAACGCTTTTGAGATTGGGCTTCAATTAGGATTTAGATATGGACCGAAAGCGTAAAATAAAAAACATATATTTATTTATAATTTTAAATTAATTTTATTTAATAAAGGAGATATCAATGTATAATTTCAAAAAACTTTTTACCTACATGGTTGTAGGAGCTTTGATTTTCGGCTTAATCTTGAGCTGTAAAAATAACGACAAAACGGGAAGCGGCGCTGGAGAAGGCGGAGTCGGCACGGAAATTCCAGACGATTCTGGTAGTGGTTCAGGTTCTGGCAGCGGTTCGGGTTCTGGGGACGGTTCTGGCGGAGACTCTAACACTTTTAAAGTTTCATCTATCGTAGGAACTTGGAATGCGGCTACAGCGGAAAGTCAAGTAAAAAACTTTACGGTAACCTCCGATGGTAAAATAACTTTTACCGTTGAAGCTTTAAAAAGCCAAGTTTCTCTTACTATAGATAGCTGGAATGCCGATAAAGATAAACAAGTCGAACAATATGAAAAAACTATAAGTGGAAAAGTTATGGTTATGGATGTTCCTTTTACATTCACATTCAAAAGCGCAAATAGTTGCCACTTGTCTGCGAAAGTAATGAGCTATACTGTAGAAGAAGATTTTACAAAATAATAAAATTTTAAATTTATAAAAACGATAAGATAAGAAAAAGCGTCATATTCAATGTGGCGCTTTTTTATTTATATCGTCATTGCGAGACTTCGCCACCGAAGGTGTGCCTTTGGCAAGAAGTCGTGGCAATCCAAATAAATAGATTGCTTCACATTCGTTCGCAATGACAACCTTTTTTTCAATGACTATCTAATCTTTTTTATATACGCATTCAAAAGTGTCGCCTAAATTATATTTTTTAGCGAATGAATTATACAAATTTTTTGAAGTTTTATTTTCTTTTAAGAATTTCAAATTAAAAATATCGCAAAATCTGTCATAATAAACGCTTTTGTTTTTCAAATGAATTCTTTTTAGAGAATAGTTTTTTAAAAATTTATTCAAAGCTTTAGGATTGGTTTCAAATGCATGGTCGCACGGAACTATCTTAAAGTAATTTTTATTAAACTTTCCGCTTATTCCGTTTCCGTTGGGCATGGCAAAAGCGAATATTCCGCCATCTTTAAGAGAGAATAAAATATTTTTTAAGAGTTTCTCAAAATCGCATATATGCTCCAAAACATACCAAGCCGTTATTATGTCGTATTCTTTTTCCTTATATTCAAAATCGAGCAAAGAAATATTATGAACATACAAATTAAGATTATTGACGCAGTAATTTGCCGCATATTCGCTTATTTCTATTCCTTCCGTTTCGTATCCGTTTAACGAAGCCTCTTTCAAAAAAAATCCCATCGCCGAACCCAAATCTAATATTTTTCCAGCGGGCTTAATATTCTTTATTATTTCCAAACGATTTTTTGCAAGCGCTTTCAAATTCTCTTCGTCTTCTTCGTAGGTTTTTCCGTATTGATTTTTATAATCTTCGATAAAATATTTTGAAGAATAATCGGTTGAAACGGGAAGAAAATATTTTCTGAATAAAGAATTGCATTTTTTGCATTTATATAAATTCGATTCATGGTTTCTGTTTTTTAATTCTATATTTTTTGATTTACAAAAAGCGCATTCTATACTTTGAAAATCTTCAATATTGTCAATTATAATTTTTATTCTTTCAATAGATTTTTCCGTATCTATATTTTTAGAATTTTCTTTATATTCGTTTTGCAAATCAAAATCAAAAAGAAAATTATTTATTTTATTAAAAGCCTCTTCGATATTTATATCTTCAAAAAATCCCAAATTAAAAAATATATCGCCGCATTTTTCTCCCAAATCGTTATGATATTTTGTAGGAGATAATAAAATCACGGGAATTTTAGCTTCTATGCATTCAAAAGCGGTAAGTCCGAAATAAGTTATAACCGCAGAATAAGGATTTTCAAATATATCGGGCGAGAATTTTTTTGATATTATATTTTCGTTTTCGTTTTGCGATTCTATAAATACAAATTTTTTATTTTCTATTTTGGATATTATTTGAAAAGCTTTATTTTTCAAATCGTTATTAAATCCCAAATAAACGAGAATCGGAGCTTCGCTGTCGTATCGAGGTTTTATATTCGAGTTAAGAACTGTCGCTAAAAAAGGTTTTATATTAACCAAATCAGAGTTATCTAAATTTGGCAACATTTCTATAACTATATCGGCAAATTTTCTTTCCTCTCCAACGCTGTCCACAATTATAACGGGAGATATTTTTTTTAATCTTTTTATATATTTTTTATCAACTTCTCTACAGTCTACTATTATCAAATATGGATTTATTTTTTTTATTTCGTCAAATTTGCAAGTTTCTACATTTAGATTTAAATTTGATTTAAAAAATAATTCGCTTTTCTCATTAATTGAAGAAAATATGAAATCGTAAAAAAAGTTAAGTTTATTTGCAATAAATTTCATTCGAGTAAAATGCCCAAATCCGTATATTCCGTTTATATCGGTTATGACGCATATTTTTTTTTTATTTTTGTTTTGAATTTCGTTTTGCATGTTTTGAATTATTAATATTTTATTTTTTTTCTTCCGCTTTCATTTTTTCGAGTATTATTTTAAGTTCGTCTACAAATGCTTTATCCTCTCCCATAATATGACTAAAAAGCCAATCTCTCAAATAGATTATAAAATCTCCCATATCGACATTTTCGCCGTTTGTATATTTTATAACCTCTTCCAAAACCTTGCTTGAAAATTCTCTATGTTTTGAAATATGCTCTTTAAAGAATTTGTAATGAACCGCTTTCATTATTTTTTCTTCGGTTGCAAAATGATATGTGGCGTAATCCACCGTCCTTTTTAGAATGATTTTAAATTTATCATTAACTTCTGGAATCGACAAATCTCCGTTTTCCGCCGCCGCATGCAAATCGTTTATTATATTAATAAGTTCTCTATGTTGGTCGTCCACTCTTTTATAGCCGACTTCAAATTTTTCGCTCCATATTATCCATTTATTTTCCATAGTTATTTCCCCTTACCAATAAAATAAACTAATAAAGATTATAATAAAAAACAAAACCTACTTCAAATGTTTTTTTATTTGAAATAGGTTCGTTTATATTTTATATTCAATAAATCAATAAAATAAATTATTTTAAATTTAAATTAAAGAAAGCTTTTTTACCCAAATAAACTGCTCTATTTCCCAATTCTTCTTCTATTCTCAAAAGCTGATTATATTTCGCTATTCTATCGCTCCTCGATGCGCTTCCAGTTTTTATCTGTCCCGCATTTGTGGCGACAACTATATCGGCTATTGTGGTGTCTTCCGTCTCGCCCGAACGATGCGATACGACAGAAGTGTAATTATGAGTTTTCGCAAGTTCGATTGAATCCAAAGTTTCGGTTAAAGAGCCAATTTGATTAACTTTTATAAGTATGGAATTAGCGACTCCTTTATCGAGTCCCATTTGAAGTCTTTTAACATTCGTAACAAATAAATCGTCTCCGACTAATTGAACTTTTTTGCCCAATTTTTCGGTTAAGATTTTCCATCCTTCCCAATCGTCTTCGGCAGTAGCGTCCTCGATTGAAATTATAGGATAATTGTTAACCAAATGAGCGTAAAAATCAACCATTTCGTAAGAAGTAAGCTCTCTTTTGTCCGACTTTTTGAAAACATATTTCTTTTTATCTTTATCGTAAAATTCACTCGAAGCTGGGTCCATCGCAATGCATACATCGTCATAAGGTTTGTAGCCTGCTTTTTCTATTGCCTGCATTATAACTTTTAAAGGCTCTTCGTTGTCTTTCAAATCTGGAGCAAATCCGCCTTCGTCTCCAACCGTTGTGCTTAAACCTTTATCATGAAGAATATTTTTCAAATTGTGAAAAACTTCAGCCACGCAACGAATTCCTTCTTTGAAAGTGGGAGAACCGACAGGCATAACCATATACTCTTGAAAGTCTATTGGAGCGCTTGAATGCGCGCCTCCGTTTAGAATATTAGCCATAGGAACGGGCAAAGTTTTGGCGTTAGTTCCTCCAATATATCTATATAAAGGAATGTCTAACTCGTTAGCCGCAGCTTTCGCAACCGCAAGAGACACTCCCAATATAGCGTTTGCTCCAAGTTTTCCCTTGTTTTCAGTTCCGTCAAGCTCTATCATCGTTCTGTCGATTTCAACTTGTTCCAAAGCGTCCATATCGATTAATTCGTTGCAAATAATTTCGTTTACATTTTCAACGGCTTTTTGAACGCCTTTTCCCAAGCCGTTCCTTTATTTATTCCGT
>NZ_SJDU01000161.1 GCF_005518285.1 Brachyspira catarrhinii
GATTATTGTTTTGACTTTGATTGTCGTTTTGATTATTATTACAGCCAATTAACGCAAAAACCGTAATAATAATTGTTAGGATTTTTTTTAACATTTTTATTCTCCTTTTAATTTAATATTCTAATAAAAATTTTACTATCTCGTCAACGCTATCGGGCGGGAATAAACTTTTATTCGTATCCATAGATTTTATTTTATTCATATCGTCTTCGGAAAGTTCGAAATCAAAAATATTAAAATTTTCAATCATTCTTTCCTTATGAACGCTCTTTGGAATTACCGCGATATTTCTTTGGACAAGCCAACGCAAAATTACTTGAGCCGCCGTCTTGTCGTATTTCGAGCCAATGTTTTTCAAAGTTTCGTTTTCGACAAGTTTTCCTCTTGCAAGCGGAGACCAAGATTCTATTTGAGTTCCGTAATTTTTCATTATCTCTTTATCGAACTCTCTTTGAAATAATGGATGAACTTCTATTTGATTAACCGCTGGCTTTATTTTATTATGTTTTGCCAAATCTACCAATTTATCTGGATAGAAATTGCAAACTCCAATCGCTCTGATTTTTTTATTTTCATGCAATTCTTCCATAGCTCGCCAAGAACCGTAATAATCGTTGAAAGGTAGATGGATTAAATACAAATCCAAATAATCGAGGCGCAATTTTTCCATAGAAGCCTCAAAACCTTTTTTAGTTTTTTCGTATCCCGCATCGGTAATCCATAATTTAGTCGTTATAAATAATTCTTTTCTATTTATACCGCTTTCTTTTATGGCATCTCCAACCGCTTTCTCGTTGAAGTATGCAGAGGCTGTGTCGATTAATCTGTAGCCGACTTCCAAAGCGTCCAAAACCGCTCTCTTGCATTCGTCATAATCTTCTATTTGAAAAACGCCGAAACCCAATATTGGCATTTCCACGCCGTTATTTAATTTTACATTTTGCATGTAATTTCTCCTTCGCCATAGGGAGTGCCTTTGGCATATTTATCATTCTTTATAAACTTCGGTTGCAAAAGAAAACATCGACCAGCCTTTTGTCCATCCCGTGTAAAAAGATAATTGAGTTATGATTTCAACCATCTCCTCTTTTGTAATTCCGTTTTCTTTAGCTTTTTCCAAATGCGATTTAATAGAAGTGTCCGTCACTCCCGCTCCCATTAAAGCGGCGATTGTGATTAAACTTCTGTCTCTCGGCGATAATTCTTTTTCTCTGCCCCAAATCTGCCCGAATAATATATCGTCATTAATCGATGCGAATAACGGAGCAAAATCTCCAAGATAATCTCTTCCGTCCGTAACCGCGCTTTTATTTGTCTCATTGGTAGAAATTTTTAAACTATCGTTTGTAGATAATTTTGTTTCGTTATTTATATTATTATCGCTATTGCTATTGCATGAAACGATATTAATAATTATTGTTATTATAAATAAAGATTTAAAAAATATATTCATTGTTTTTCTCCTTAAAAATTATTTATTTATACCTATTTTCTCTATCCAATCCCTAACCGTATTTTTCTCTCTTCCAATGTTTGCGCCTCTAATAGCCAAGCCTTCCGTTATGGTAGAATTAGGGCATACGGCTTTTATATCCGTTAAACTTCTTCCCATCCTCGAACCTTCATGCGTGCATATCGGAGCTATTGTTTTACCCGAAAAATCGTTATCTTGCAAAAATCTTTTCACTATTTGAGGCATCGTTCCCCACCAATTTGGATAGCATAATATTATCGCATCGTAAGAAGATAGATTATTTATTTTATTTTTAATTTCTGGCAAATAATTATTGTCTAATTCTTCCCTTGCTTGTTCGGTAGTTTCCATTGGTTGTCGCGGATAAGGTTGAGCGGGGACAATTTCAAATATATCGCCTCCCGTTATCTCTTTCGCGTATTCCGCCGCGGTTTTTGAGTTTCCGCCCCAGCTAAAATAAGCGACAAGAATTTTGCTTTTACTATTGTTATCGTTTGCCGCAATATTAATAGCGTCTGCAGAATTTTCTTTATAATCCGCAGTTGTAATATTCGCGTTTTCAGTCGTATTGTTTTGAGCGTTCGCTTTATTGCTGCAAGAAAACAATACGAAACTTGCAAGCAATAAAGTTATAATTTTTAATGTTTTAGTCATCTCCGACCTCCTATTTTTTGTTATTTATAAATTTCCATTGCAAAAGAAAACATTACCCAGCCTTTACTCCAGCCCGTGTAAAAAGATAATTGAGTTATAATTTCAACCATCTCCTCTTTTGTGATTCCGTTCTCTTTAGCTCTTTCTATATGCGATTTCATTGATTTGTCCATAACTCCCGCTCCCATCAAGGCGGCGATTGTGATTAAACTTCTATCTCTCGGCGATAATTCTTTTTCTCTACTCCAAACCTGCCCGAATAATATATCGTCATTAATTGAAGCGAAAAGAGGCGCAAAATCTCCGAGATAATCTCGCCCGTCCGTAACCGCATTTTTAGATAATTTTGTTTTTTTATTCGTTTTATCATTGTCGTTTATACTCATTTTTTCTCCTTTTTTTAAAATTAATTTTTTTACTTTCTATTGAATAAAATTTGTAAACACAGGCTCTTCTCTTTTAGGCAAAGCGACATTATATTTATTTGCAATTTCCTTGCATCGAAGAAAATAAGCCATATTCCTTGCCAAAACTCGCATCGTTTGAAGCCCTTCCAAATCTCGCTCTACTTCTTCAATAGTATCTCCATGAACCATATTCCAATAGCATGAAGAAACTACGAACATTTCATGCAAAGTCAAATATTTATTGAGTTGGTCGAAAGTAGCCGTAGTTCCCGCTCTTCTTGCCGACACAACTACCGCCGCTGGCTTCAAATAAAAAGCCTTGTTATCGTTGCCCACAAGTTCCGAAATAAAAGCTCTGTCCATAAACGAAGTTATAGAACCGCTTGCGGAGGCGTAATGAACGGGGCTTCCGAATACGAAACCGTCCGATTCTCTCGCCAAAGTTATAAATTTTTCCACTACTTCGTCTTTGAGTATGCATTTGCCTTCCCGCTCGCAAGTATGACAATCCGTGCATCCCGAAATCGGTTTTCGTCCTATCCAAAAAATCTCGCTTTCAATATTTTCTTCTTTAAGAGTATTCGCAATTTCGGTTAAAGCTCTGTTTGTGCATTTGTTTTTATTCGGGCTTCCGTTTACTAATAATACTTTCATTATATTTTTCCTTTTCTTTTTTTATTTAATTTTTTATTTTCAAATAATCTTACAGACACATTTTTAAGATTTTTATAACATCGTTTTTATCCAATGGAACAAAAGCATATTCAAGAAATCCGTATTTCACGGAATTTGAAGCCATCTCTTCAAAATGTTCCTCTCCTATTCCAAGCTCGGTTAAACTCATAGGAATTCCCAAACTTTTGAAAAACTTTTCCGTTAAATCTATGGATTTTTTAGAGATTTCCAATTTTTCCAAATTTGAATCTATATCCCATACATTGATTCCGTAATTTGCAAATCTTTTTAAAATCTCTTCGTTTGCTTTTTCGTTTAATATATAACGCATCCATCGAATAGTAATAATCGCAAGTCCTACGCCATGTGTCGTGTCGTAATAACCGTTTAACTCATGCTCTATTCCATGACAACTGAAAGCCGTTATTCTACTTCCCAAAGAAAGTATTCCATTATCGGCAATCGAACTCGCCCACATCAATTGTCCTCTCGCTTCGTAATCTTTGGGGTTTTCTATCGCTTTCGGAAGATATTTTATTACCGTTTTTAGAACCGCTTCGCAAAGTTTATCCGCAAGAAACGGACTATAAGGAACAAAATACTGCTCCAAAATATGAGAAATAATATCGACAGAACCAGCCGCCGTTTGATAAGCCGAAACCGTAAAAGTATATTCGGGGTCGAGTATAGAGGTTTTAGGACGAATCAATTCGCTTTCGTATCCTAATTTTTCATTTTCGCTTTTATTCGCTATGATAGCTCCAGCATCGTATTCGCTTCCCGTAGCCGATAAAGTCAAAACCGTTATTATTGGCAAAGCTGTTTCAGTTTTTATCGATTTTTTAATCATATCCCATGCATCCTCTTTACAGAAAGTAGCCGCCGATATTATTTTAGCGCAATCGATTACGCTTCCGCCTCCAACGGCAAGAACTACTTCTATAGAATGTTCTCTGCAAAGTTTTACTCCTTCTCTAACGCTTTCGATTTTAGGATTTGGCTTTACTCCGTTTAATTCGTGAATTTCAAAATCTTTAAGCAAATTTATTACGGTGTCGTATAATCCTATTTTTTTAATAGAACCTCCGCCGTAAACCAGAAGGACTTTTTTTCCGTATTTTTTAATCTCGTTTGGAAGATTTGAAATCTGTCCTTTTCCAAAAAATATTTGCGTATTTGAGTTAAATTGAAAATTTTCCATTTTTTTCTCCTTCGCCATAGGCGTGCCTTTGGCAGTATTTTTATAATTTTTTATAATTTTTATTTTTATACTTTCAAGTAAAATTTAGATATTGTCTTAATATAAGACTAATACTTTAAAAAAATAACTACATTTTAATACCTCCTTAAAATATTTATGCAATGCTCCGTAAAGGATTTTGTCATTTTAAGCAAAGCTTCTCTCTCTTCTTTTGTCAGTTTTTCCATAGCCTTATATTCGGCGTTTCTAACTTTCAAAAGAATACTTTCTGCGTATTTTTTACCAGCATCCGTAAAATGAATAGTCTTCATTCTTCTGTTTTCGGGAAGCTCCTCAAGTTTGAGAAACCCCTTTTTATAGAAATAAGTTATCGCTCCGTTTACGGTTTGCTTCGGAAGAAAAAGCGACTCGGATATAATTTTTTGAGTGCAATTTTCGGTTTTAAAAACCACATCCAAAATCAAAAGATTCGTATATGAAAGCCCGACAGATTTCGCATATTCTTCGTAAGACAAATTCCAATCTTGCAAATACTTGCAATATTCTTTAATTTGTTCTTTCAAAATATTATCCATAATTTTAACCTCAAAAGTATTGATATAGTAAAATAAATTTATAGGACTAATTTTACAATATATTAAAAATTTTGTCAAGCGTTTATTTTATTTTTTAAAAAAAGATTGCCCCGCA
>NZ_SJDU01000162.1 GCF_005518285.1 Brachyspira catarrhinii
TCATATATTTTGTTTGTATATTATAACATTTATTTTAGTATTTTGTTAAAAAATGCAGATTTTTTAATAACTATCTTTATAATAGAGTTCATAAAAAATTATTTTAATTATCATATTTTGGTACAATTATAATATTAAATAATAAGAATGCTGTAAGGCTTTAATAATAATTTATACAGTATATAGAATATTATATTTGTAATTTTATAATATTCTATATAAAATGATAAAATTATCTAGTATCTAATTATTATTATTTACTTTATGCTTAATATAATGTCTGAAATACAAAGTGAGAGTTATTGCTATAATCATTATTATTGCAGCATACATAGATAAATCTTTATACTGCACTCCAAATGAAATTAATATTCCTCCATATTTAGCCCCAATAGCATTTCCCAAATTAAAAGAACTTTGATTAAATGTAGAAGCTAAATTCGGTGCCCCTTTAGCCTGCTCTACAACCAAAGACTGCAGCATAGGACATATTGCAAATCCTCCTATACTCCAAGCTATCAAATCTATTATCATAGGTATAAGTTTTGTATTTACATATAGCATTATAATTTGAATTATTATCATTAAAATCATTATTGAAATTAAAGATTTCATCAAACTCTTATCTCCAAGTTTTCCTCCTAAAAATGTTCCTATAGTAAGCCCAGCCCCTATATAAAATAATACTTTTATAACAGTTTCTTTATTAACCATAGTAACTTTTTGAAGTATAGGGTCTATATAAGTAAATATTGTAAATAAACTAGCTGATGTTAATACTGATAATAATAAAGGTATAAAAACTCTTCTATGTCTTAATATTTTAAACTCACTGATAACATCTCCACTAGGCATAGGCAATTTTGAAGGAATTGATACAATTAATGCTAATATAGCAAGTACACCTATTGCACTAACAAGATAAAAAGTAGCCCTCCAGCCAAACTGCTCTCCTATATGAGTACCTATAGGAACACCCAAAATATTTGCTAAACTTACACCCATAAATACTATTGCAATAGCCTGAGATCTTTTATTTTCTCCAGCCATATCAGAAGCAACAACAGAGGCTATTCCAAAGAAAGTACCATGACATAATGCTGCAAGCACTCTGGCTGCCATTAAAAAATTATAATTTGGGGCTAAAGCACATAAAATATTTCCTACTATAAACATCATCATCAAAAAGATTAAAGTAATTTTTCTTGAAAGCTTCATCGTTAGTATTGCAAGCAGAGGAGCACCTACAACAACCCCCATAGCATACATTGAAACTAAAGTTCCCGCTTTGGGTATGCTTATATTTAAATCTCTGGCAACTTCAGATAGAAGTCCCATTATAACATATTCACTTGTACCAATACCAAATGCCGAAAAAGTAAGCATAAATATAGCAAAAGGCATTTTTAATAATCTCCTATTTTTTAATTAATTAGCTATAAATTCTACATTTATTTTTTTATCTGTCAATCTATATTGTAGAATTTTATATATTTTTTTAAAAATTATTAATATAATTATAATTTGCGAAGAAATGAATTTTTTGATTTATATATTTGCATATCTAATGCTTTTATATACTTTATCTACTGCATACCAGTATAAAAAATTTATTTTAATTATAAATTTTAAAATAAATAAAAATATATGAATAACACAAAAGTATATAGGTGAAGATACAGAATATATAAAATATAAATATCCAAAAACTTGGAATTATTTACAAAGATATGAAGAGAACTTTAACAAAAGGAAAAGTATAATTTATAAGAACAAACCTAAATACTCAATATTTTCTATTGGGGATTATAGTTTTAAACCTTTTAAAATAGCCATATCAGGTTTATATAAAAAAATTTCATTTAAATTAATAAAACCTGTAAAAAATAAAAGCGTTATGTTTGATGATACATGTTATTTTATTTCTTTTGATAATGAAAGTGAATGTAATTTTATTTACTATTTATTAAACAATGATATGACTATAAAATATTTAAATTCTATTATTTTTTGGGATTCCAAAAGACCAATAAAAACTGAAATTCTTAATAATATAGATATATTAAAAATAGCTAAATATTTAAATTTAGAAAAAAAATATATTTATTTTACTTCTAAAAAATGATTGTTATTCAAGATTTTTTCTTTTCTGTTCTTTTAGATAATTTTTTTTAGCTTCTTCTATATTCATAAATGATTCCATTGTGCTGTTTAAATTAGCTTTTAATTTTTGTCTTTCTTCTAGTGCTTGTTTTCTGTTTTGCTTGAATGATTTTTCATGACTTTTTATAATGTCTAAATCTCTTATTATACCAGCCTGAGCCTTAGCAATATCAATAACAACTTGTAAAACTTCTTTAGCATCATTATAACCATGTTCAATTCTCCTGTATGCACCTTCTGGAGAAAAATCAAGCATTCCAGTGATTGCATTTCCCAAGTCATCTTTTGGGCATATTTCATATATATTAACATTATCTTTTCTATCTTTTAATATTTGGCTTGGATCTAAATGTATTACTATAATGTCCGTGCATCCTATATCAAGCAGAGGTTTAATAGGTGAATTATCTTTTATACCTCCGTCCCAGTATGATTGTTTTCCTTCTGAATATATATCTTGCATTGGAAAAATAACAGGTATTGCAGAAGTAGATAAAAGTATTTTTTTAATTGTTTCTTTATCTCTTCCGTTTAGCTGAAAATATTTAGTTTTGAATGCAGGAAGCTCTGTGCATGTGGCATATATAGGAAAATACATTTTTGATACAGCATCTAAATCAACATATTCATCTATCAAATCAGAAAGCCCTTTCCTTGAAAAAACACCTTTAAATACCAAAGTTTTTAAAAAGTTAAATATAGCAATAGCAGTATTATGAGGTATTGCAAGAATATTCATTATTTGAGTGAATATATCTTTTATATCTTTCTTTTCAATGTCAAGACTTAAAATTTTATCCTGTATTTTTTGTGTCCATAAAGTTTCAGCGAGACCGTAATCATTTAGAGCAAAGAGACAAGCATTAAGCCCTCCTACCGAAGTACCCGAAATAGCCTTTATATTATTATCAAGCCCAACCTCTTTTAAATACTTCCAAACGCCGATTTGATAAGCACCCTTACCGCCGCCGCCGTCCAAAACAAGACCTAATTTATCCATTTTTGTGTACACCTATTTTAATTTTTTAATATTTTTTGTACAAAATCATTTACTCCTACTACCACACCATTAATAAATATTTCAGAAGAAGTTAATTTTCCATATTCTATTTCTTTTTTAGAAAATGAAATTACATAATATAATCTATTGTATATATCTTCCATAAATTGAGAGTTTCTTTTGAAATATTTTTCATGTTCTTTTTTTAAAGATATTGCTATACTTAAAAGACCTTCTATTAAATTTTTATCGCCTTTATTTTTTGCAGTAGCTTCTGCTTTATTTATATATGCTATATCACTTTTATCATTTATTTTTATAGCTTTATCATAATATTTTATAGCTTCATTATAATTTTCTAATACTCTGTATATTACTCCTAAATTTAAATTAGCTTCAAAATTATCAGGCTCTATTTCCAAAGCCTTAATCATATAATCTTCAGCCTCTTTATATTTTTTAGCAAAAAATAGGCTCATAGCAGCATAGTAATTATTATTGTAATCATTCAAGCCTTTTTCTATAGATAGTTTATAATTATTAGCAGCATCATCGTATTTTTTTAAAGCTAAATTTACTTTTCCAATTAATTGATATAATTCTGCTGTATCTAATCCTTCGTCTTTTGCCTTATTTAATAAATAAAAAACTGCATCAGTATTTTTACTTTCTTTTGATAATTCTAAAGCTATTTCATATCTTGTATATTTAGGAAGCTCTATTAATTTTATATTATCATCTGAGTTATTATCTTCATTTTCTGTATCTACAATCAAATTATCAATATTTTTCATTTCACTTAATATTGATATGGATAAATCAAAGTATGAATTCTCTTTTTCCAAATCCATATTCAAATTATTATAAGAATAGTTTTTTAATAAGTTTAATATAACTTCTTTTCTGTCTTTTGATGACATTTCAATAACACTATCTATAATATATTTTTCTTCATTTTCTAATTTTTCTATTTTTTTTATATTGCCTAATATTGGCATTGTAAAATCTTCAATATAGTTTAATTTTTCTTTATCGAATGCTTTAAAAAATTTATTTGCAATGCTTGAGTTTGACATCAATGTATCATAAATACTTAAAAGTGAGACTTTATCATCAGAATCAATTCCTATTTCTTTCATAACATATCTTAAATTCATTAAATCTGATTCTATATATAGATGTTTATTTTTTAAAAAGAATTCAGATATAAAATATAAAAACTTTTCATTAATATTTAAGTCTGTAAATTTTACTCCGTTTATATCATGATGTTTTATAAAAATAACTAAATCATGTATATTAACTTTACTTTCTAGTTTGTTCATTTTATCGGACATTTCAATAAAGTTATCCATAACCTGCTTCATAAACTCATTCATTTGTAAATATATCTGATTAAGCTCTTCATCTATTTCATTTACCAAGCAGTTTAATTTTAAGTTAATATTTTTTATCATTTCAAATGTGAGTTTATTATGCTCGGCTAATTTCTGTATCATTTTTATGCCAGCTCTTTGAGAAACAGCAAAATCTCTATCTATTTCGCCTCTTATTTTTCTGTTTTTTCCCCTAATATTACCCCACAAATTTTTAAAAAATCCCTGCCTGCATAATTCATTAGCTCTGTTTTTCCCAGCATTTAATGCAAAACTTGCCTCCATAGCTAATTGGGTAATTTCTTTAGAATTGTCCTTACATTGTTCATATATACTGTCTATAAAACTATCTATCTCTTGTTTTTCTTCTTCTTTTAAATCTTTATCATAAGGCATGGTTAAATCAAACTTCATAATAAAATCCTTTATAAACTATAATACTAATAATATACATAAATAATAAAAATTCAAGTTTAATTAATAATATTATATTTGGATATATTCATTTTTTTATATATCTAAACAATTATATTTTCT
>NZ_SJDU01000163.1 GCF_005518285.1 Brachyspira catarrhinii
GAGAAGTAAGCGAGGATTTTACTGAGTCCGTTCCAACGGCTACGGGAGACCCAGCGACAGATTTAATGACGAATGCTTACTATAGAGGCGCTCTTTCCCTTACATCCCATAGCGCAAATGCTACAAGCGGAACTACTAAAGAAGATTTAGAAAATGATATTTTAAGTCAAGGTGATATGATATTTTTATTGAATATTACCAATAATAATTTAAAATGGGCATCGTATTATAGTAACGAAGTCTGGACCTCAACTGATGAAGAAGTATCAACCTATCTTGAAGGCGACTTAAGAAATAGCTTGGAATACCAAGTATTAAAATCTGGTTCTAAATATTCCGTGAACAAAGTATATGATGGTGGTATTTATACTGTTGGTTATACAAGCAAATCATATATAGAGTTTACTATCTCTGGCGATAACATATCCATTACATGTATAGAGGGATTCTCATGGGATAATGTGGCAGATGGGGGAAATTATAAATTTAGTTATAAAACTACTTATGAGGGAACTTTGACTAATTATACTCCCACAACTCCTGGCATGTAATAAAGTTTTTGTTTAAACTTATTTACTAAATTAAAGGCGTCATATTTAATGTGATGCCTTTTTATTTAAAGTCATTGCAAGGCTTTGCTTGAAGCAATCCATTTTGTATAAAATTTCTTTAACTTTGGATTACTTCGGCTATCGCCTCGTAATGACGGCGCTATTTTATTTATTGTCATTGCGAGGCTATTTTATAACCGAAATAATCTATTTAAATTGGATTAACTACGACTTTCGTCTGTAATGACGGCGCTATTTATTGTCATTACGAGCGACTGATAAGGAAGCGAAGTAATCTACAAAAAAGAAAATTTATTATTTTGGATTGCTCGCCAAGGCTTACCCTTCCCACAGGGACGCAAAAGCGAATGACGATGCATTTTTCTCGTCATTGTTTTCTTTGACAAATTTTATTTTTTATATTATAATATTTAGATAAAAATTAATAAATAAAATAACAAATAAAGGATTAAAAAAATGACAAAAATTCAAAAAACTTGGACGACAAAAAAAGCGATTAAAATAATTATATGCATTTCGTTTCTACTTTTAATATCATGCGAAGATGAAACTTCAAAAGCTAGCAAGGAATTAAAATTGCAAAACGAAAATTTAACAGTATCCGATTTAAACGAAAGCGATTTAATAGGAAAATCTTTTATTCTTTACAATATGTTCCCAGATTATAATATTAGCATGTCTTTCTATAATTCAAACAATCAAGTATTCGGTTGGGCGGGAGTAAATACTTATAGAACTTCTTATACTAAAAATAACGGCGAAGTAAAGTTTTCAGGAATTGCCAGAACGAGAATGTCGGGACCGCGAGATATAATGGAAGCGGAAAATAATTTTGTCCGATATTTGGAAGACGCTAAATATATGTTTTTGCAAGATAACGATTTGGTAATAATAACTTCCGACACTACGGTATTAAAATTCAGAGAAAATATTATTGATACGAACGAATTAAACGGGAAAAAATTCAGATTATCGAATATGTTTGAAGGAACGGAAATAACATTATCTATAGAAAATAATTCGTTTATTGGAAATTCGGGAGTTAATATTTATAATATACCGTTTGAATTAAATAATAACGAAATAACGATAGGACAGCATGGAATTTCCACTTTAATGGCGGGACCTGAAAATGATATGAAAGCGGAAGACGAATATTTGAAATTTTTGAATTTGGCTAAATATATATCGTTCGATAATTATAATTTATGCATAAAAACCGCCGACAATCAAATATTATTATTCGATTTAACGGAATAATTTTTACATTTTTCGTTTAATAATGTTTTATATAGTGGCGACAAAGTAATTTGTCGCGCTCTTAAAAGATATATATACAAACCCATTACTTTTAAAGCCCTATAAAATTATCGCTCGATAGTTTTATAGGGTTAATTTTATATAGCTTAATATTGATTAATTAAAAAATTTATTTATAATATTAAAAATAAAATTAGAATTAAAAAATAAATAGGAATAACAAATTGAAGTTTTTAAAAAATATAATAGAAAAATATAAAAATATAAATATAAATCAATTCAAAAAATTTTATATAATCGTTGTAGGAATAATATTTTTTATAACCACAATAATATTTTCATTTCTTATAGCGGATATTATAATTCAGCCCGACATACAGGCTATAGAATTATACAAGCCTACAATTCCCACAAAAATTTACGATATAAAAGGAGAAGTTATTTCGGAATTCTTTACCGAACAGCGCGCTTTGGTTGAATATAAAGATTTGCCCGAGCATTTGATAGAAGCGATAATTTCTATGGAAGACAATAATTTTATGAGACATGACGGAATAGATATTATTGGAATATTCAGAGGAACTATAGGAAATATGATTCTTGGAAGAAGACCGCGAGGAGCAAGCACATTGACTCAGCAAGTAGCGAGAGGAATAGTTTTGAAATCGCGTGAAAGAACTATAACGAGAAAATTAAGAGAGATTTGGGTTACTTTTCAAATAGAAAAAAGATTGACTAAAGAAGAAATTGTGACTTTATATTTCAATCAAATATTTTTTGGGCATTCGGTTTACGGAGTGCAGGCTGCCAGCAGATTCTATTTTAATAAAGATGTTCAAGATTTGAATTTAGCGGAGTGCGCCATGCTTGCAACTCTTCCCCCTTCTCCAAACGCTTATTCTCCGATTAATAACCCGAATACATCGATGCAAAGGCATAGAGTTGTCCTTAAAAGAATGAAAGACATGAAATTTATAACGGCTGAAGAAGGAAACATCGCGTATAAAGAATTTTGGGAATCATACACGGGAAAAATCGGAAGAAGGGGAACTACCGCCTATAGCGCGTCCATAGACAGAGCGCCTTATGTTACGGAATATGTGAGAAGAATGCTTATAGAAAAATACGATGAAAAAACCTTAAAAGAAGACGGATTAAAAATTTATACGACTATAGATATTGAAAAACAGGAAGCCGCTCAAAAATTATTAACGGAAGCTTTAAGAAATTATAATATAAGATACGAAGGCGGTTCTTTGGATATTAGCTCCGTTTACGATAGAAGTCTTTTGAATAAACTTGAAATATTATCTTTAATGTTCGAGCTTCCAGAAGATTTGACTTATAATAAATTCAATATTGCCGTTAGAGATTCGATAAATAAAAATGTTTCGAGTCCTTTGGCTTTGATGTCGGATATTTTCGGAATGGAAGAAGTAAACGATATAATGATGGAAGTTATGAAAGCGGACGAAGCGGAACTTTCAAGGCAGATAGAAGGCGCTTTGGTTTCGATAGACCCGAGAAACGGTTATATAGTGTCGATGGTTGGAGGTTCTGGTTTCACTCCAAGAAATCAATTAAACAGAGTGACTCAAGCGAGAAGGCAGGCGGGAAGCGCGTTTAAGCCTTTCGTTTATGCCGCGTCTATGGATATTACAAATTATAGTCCTTCGACTATAGTAAGCGATGCGCCGATAGGTTTCGTATTCGAGGATGGAAATTCATGGATACCGAAAAATTACTCCGAAACATATAGAGGAGATGTGAGTTTAAGATACGCTTTAGCCGTTTCCCTAAATATAGCGACTATAAATGTTTTGAATTATGTCGGAGTGACAAACGCTATAAAATATATGGAGCCGATATTTAAAGCGGGCAATGACGAAAGAAAATCAAAAAGAATGTTTAACGCCGATTTGACTTTGTCGCTCGGAACGGGACTGTTTACTCCGCTTGAACTAACTACAGGATTTGCCACGATAGCGAACGAAGGCAAAGAAGTGGAGCCGATTTTGATAAGATATGTTACCGATAGAAACGATGTTATGATTGACAACTTTGAAGAAGAATTAAAAAAAGAAATCGAAGAAAGAGGCGGCGCAAAGCAGGTTATGAGCAGGGAAGTCGCGTATTTGATAAGCGATATATTGTCGGGCGTATTGAGAGGAGGCACTGCTACAGGCGCGATGTATGAGGCAAAATTTACGAGAATGGGAGCGGGAAAAACGGGAACTTCAAACGATTGGAAAGATGCATGGTTTGTCGGCTATACTCCAGAGCTTGCCACGGGAATATGGATTGGTTTCGACTCTTTCAAATATTCTCTCGGAAATAATCAAGTCGGCGGAAGAGTAGCGGCTCCGATTTGGGGAAAATATATGGTTGAGGCGCTTAAAACCGTAAAACCCACTTGGTATAAAAAGCCCGCGAATATAGTAAATGTGGAGGTATGTTCCATAAGCGGAAAATTGCCGAGCGATTCATGTTATTCTTTAAAATCGGAACTCTTTATTAGAGATAAAATTCCAAACGAAATTTGTAATGTATGCGCGAATTATTTGCAAGATTCGAGCGAACTTGACAGTATAATAGATTCTTTTCTCGATTATTGATAGAGTATAAAATGAATAAAATAATAAATATAAATTCTAATATTTTAAGATATAAAAATATTCTTGCGATTCCTTCCATTCATTCGAGAGTTT
Source organism: Brachyspira catarrhinii (assembly GCF_005518285.1). GTDB lineage: Bacteria > Spirochaetota > Brachyspiria > Brachyspirales > Brachyspiraceae > Brachyspira > Brachyspira catarrhinii. The sequence continues at coordinate 4,541 of NZ_SJDU01000163.1, forward strand.
ATTTTTCTTTAGCCGTTAGAGAAGCGGTAGAAGAGTTTAAACCAGACGCTATAGCTATTGAGCATCCTGAAAGTTTTAATAAATCTTTAAGAGAAGCGGTTAGCCGACTTCCGTTTATAAGTTTGATAATAAGAGAGGATGAAAACGAAGCGCTTTATATTCCTATAGACCCATGCGATTCTATTATCGAAGCCGTGAGACTTGCGATAGACGAAGAGATTCCATTTTTTCCGATTGATAAAGATGTAAATTCGATTAATCCTAATTCGCATTATTTGATGCCAGACGATTATTTATTAAACAAAATAGGACTCGAAAAATTTTATAAAGAAGTTAAATCAAATTATTCTTTCTTCAAAACTGACGCGGATAAAGAGCGGGAAATTTTCATGGCTTATAAATTAAACGAACTTTCTAAAAATTATAAAAGAATATTATTTGTAGTCGGAATGTCTCATTGGGAAAATATATTAAATATTATGAAGAAAAACGATTATTCCAAAATAAACGATTTTCAAAACA
>NZ_SJDU01000164.1 GCF_005518285.1 Brachyspira catarrhinii
TTCCGATTATAGTGCTTGAAGAATTACTCCGTTTGTAAATATATCTTTATCTTCGCTACTTTCCGAAAGCGTATCGAGTTCCCTTATAAATTCTCTCGCGTTAAAGTTTATCGTGTCGCTTCCTTTTTTAAATTTATCGACTTCTTCAAGCACTATAATCGGAATAACGATATTTGTCTCTTCAAACGAAAATATAGATTTAAAATCATGCAGTATAACATTTGTGTCGAAAACGAATACTTTTTTGTTAGGAAGAAATTTTTCAGTCATTATTAGTCCTTTAGAGTTATTTTAGCATTTTTTAATATTACGATATATAAATAAAAAAATCAACGAATAAAAAAACCTAATTTACCCGCATAACGAATAAATTAGGCTTAATAATTTTCAAAAATTTTCTATAAAACTAAAATCTAAATCTACTCCGCGTAGTTTCTGGCGGCGTTGGAGTTGGCTGGGCATCGTCTGTAAATTTATCTTCTCCCACACTTACAAACTTTATCGTAATTTCAGTTTCAGAGAGGTCATAAATATCCTCCCAAGTAACTTTATAAGTTAGAGAATAGGATTTTTTATCATCTCCCGTTGCCTCTTTAGAAAATACGCTTTTTGAAATTTCTGGTATAGGGGAATCGCCAACCTCATCCGAAACTTTTAAGCTTTTATCCGCAAGTTCTTTTAACAAGGATTTAGCTACAGAAGATTCTGTAATACCACTACCGCTAGTATCACTTTTATTAGTATAAATAGAATTTGTTATTTCAAATGTAAATAGGGGGAGGGTAGCCGTATCAATCTTAAGCGTTCCATTGGTAAAGCAGTAAGAATAACCTCCTGTAATTTTACCACTTTCCTCTTTTTTTTCTTCTAATTCAGAACCTTTCTTCAAAGCCGTTTCAATAAAAGTATTTGTAGCTTCATTACTATCAAATGTTTGAGCATGAGTCAATGTCACTATAACGGGAAAATCAGCTATCACGCTACTAGCCAAATTCGTATCTGTCGCCGTAAATGTAAACTTAACTGCAATGTTTTTTGTTGCAAAATTAGTCGAACTATCCAAATTTCTAATTTTATTTAATCCGCTCTCTTCTATAGTCAATATATCGTTTGTGTATTTGGTATCCGCCGTGGTTATTCTATTCGCTTCCGTTTTATCTTCGTCTTCGATTTCATAACTAACAGTGTAAGGATAATCATTTGCGGAAACAAAACCTATTTTTATTTCGCCAACCGTATTAGTCGTTTTTACGATAAAATTAGTGGTGTTATTGCTATCCGCTTGACTAATTGAAAAAGTTCCCGTAGGAGTCGGTTGTCTATTATTCGTTTTGATATCGCTCGGCGTATAAGGACTTCTTGTCCTTCTACGTTGACAACTGTAAGAAACTATCAATCCTAATATGCATAAAGCTATTAGAAAAACTTTTGAAAAACGAATTTTTTTCACTTGCTTTCCGATATTACAATCGCTTAATTTAAAATTTTCTTCTTTCATATTGAGCCTCCTTAACTTATATAATAAAAATCTCCTCTCTAAAAAATATATAATTTTTATTTAATTATATTATATATTAAATCAAATTTTATAAATTTGTCAAATACTTTTTTCTCCATATTTTACTAATTTCAGTATCGGTATTATAATATTTATTTATCAAATAAAAAATTGACTTTTAGAATTTGTTATTATATAATATAAAAATTGGAAATACAAAATGACTAATCATAAAATATATTTTGGCGATAGCAGACAACTAAATAAAATTCCCGATAAATCCGTTCAATTGATTATAACCTCGCCTCCTTATTGGCAATTAAAAGATTATGGAACTCCCGAACAAATAGGATTTAACGACAGCTACGAAGAATATATAAATAATTTAAATCTCGTTTGGATGGAATGCGATAGAGTTTTATCGGACGGTTGCAGATTATGTATAAATATTGGCGACCAATTTTCACGCTCGGTTTATTACGGCAGATATAAAGTAGTCCCAATAAGAACGGAGATTATAAGATTTTGCGAAACTTTGAAAATGGATTATATGGGCGCGATAATTTGGCAAAAAGCTACAACAATGAATACTTCGGGAGGCGGAACGGTAATGGGAAGTTTTCCTTATCCTCGAAACGGAATTCTTAAAATAGATTACGAATTTATTTTGATATTTAAAAAACTTGGCAAATCTCCAAAGCCTACATTGGAGCAAAAACAAAATTCTATTATGACAAAAGAGGAATGGAATCAATATTTTTCTTCGCATTGGAATTTTAGCGGAGTAAAACAATCCGAACATATCGCGATGTTTCCCGAAGAATTGCCTAAAAGATTAATCAAAATGTTTTCTTTTGCGGGCGAGACAATTTTCGACCCGTTTTTGGGAAGCGCAACGACTTCTTTAGCCGCAAAAAATTTGGGAAGAAATTCGATAGGATACGAAATCAATAAAGAATTTGAACCAATTATTAAAGAAAAATTAAATATAAATCAATTAAGTTTTGATAGCGATACGATTGAATTTTTGGAAGATAATAATAACGGCGATTATTCTTTTGACAAATTGCCTTATATATTTTTAGACCCGCATAAACTCGATAAAAAAATCGATATTAAAAAATTAAAATTCGGCTCTAAAATTGACAAAAATAAAAATGAAAAAAGGAGAGAATTATTTTCCGTAAAAGATGTTATCTCTCCGAATAAAATTATTTTAAATAATGGAGTAGAAGTCAAACTTCTTGGAATAAAAGAAAAAGACGATTTCAAGCCTCAAGCGATTAATTATTTGAAAGAAAAATTTAATAAACGAAAAATATTTTTGAAATACGACTTGCAAAAATACGATAAAAATAATAATTTAATGTGTTATGTTTATTTGGACAACAAAACTTTTATCAATAATCATTTAATAAGAACGGGCTATGTCGATGTTGAGACTAATTTTGATTATTCTTGTAAAAATAAATTTATTAAATCTTTGCCCGTATAAATTTATTTATTCTTCAAATTCAATTTCAATTCCAGATTTTGTTTTAGTATAATAAATCATTTTAACATTAATTGATTCTGATAAACGGCTCATAGTTTTATATGTGTCTGGTTTTATAGAATATGCCACATTGCCGACATATCCGTCTATCCCAGCGGATTCCTCTTCAGGTTTTGCAAGTCTAAAATTAGTTTGTTTAATTTTTGAAATTTTATAAAGTATAGCTTTTTGAACATACAAACCGTTATATGTTTTCGTAATTACTAAATCCTCCCCCCATTTTTGAATCATATTTTTATCTATCAACTCCATAGCGTTTTTTAGATTTTGAATTTGCTCGTATATTTTATTTGTCGAATCGTTAATAGCTTTCGGATATTTAGAAAGATACCATTTTTTCCAAGTATCAATACTAATTTCTTTTTCATTTTTTTGGTATTCTTCAAAAAGTTCGGTAAGTTGTCCTACTACTTTGGGTCTAGTTCCTTGAGCGTTTTGATTTGCCAAGTTTATTAATTGAGATGTATATTTTGGGAATTGCGGATTTGGACTTTCATTTAACGCTTGAATTTCTTCGTTTTTAATTGTGAGTTTCATTTATTTTCCTTGATATTTTTGATTAAATTATTTAGTAAATCCGTTCGTATCTTCAAATTCTTTAATAAATTTCTTTATTCCCGTTGCCGTAGCTTTTACCATTTTTATTCTCGTTTCTTTGGTATTCATAAATTTGGCGTCTTCTTCGTTGGTTATGAATCCAATCTCTATCAAAGTGGAAGGCATTAAAGAACCTTTCAATACATAAAACAAAGCGTTTTGAACGGGTTTATTTCTTTTTGAAACTCCGCTTACTTTATAAACTTCGTCAACTATCGATTGAGCGAGCAATCGGCTTTCTTTTTGATGTTGTTCTACAAGCATATAATTATGAGTTAATTGAGAAATACTTTCCTCGTATTTTGAAGCGTCCACTTTATCGAATTTAACCAACGCGCTGTTTTCCAATATTGAAACCGCTCTCGCATATTCGCTCGATTCTTGAGCAGTTATAAAATATGCTTCGAATCCTTTCGCTTTCGGACTTAAAGAAGCGTTTGCATGAACGCTTATAAATAAAGCGTTTTTCGATTTATTTTCGTTTATTTTTGCCGATGAATTCGCTATTTTATATCTTTCTTGCAAAGTCGGGTAAGTGTCTTTATCTCTAGTAAGAAATATGTCGACATTCGGAAGAATTTTTTTTAATTCTTCTTTTAATTCCAACGAAAACGATAAAACAATATCTTTTTCCCGCAGTTTATTTATTCCAATCGAGCCAGGGTCTTTTCCGCCATGTCCCGCATCTATTATTATTGTCGTAATAGTTTTTTCGTTAAATTTATTCGCTACGGGATTAAAAGTTTTTTTCAAGTCTTCGGGTTTTATATTCAGATTATCTAATTTTATATTTTCGGCTAAAGCTATATTAAAAATATTTAACAAAAAAATAAGAATAATGGCTATTCTTCTCTTTCCTCTTCCGACATTTCTTCCGAATATCCGCAATCTTCTTTTATACAAACTTTAAATAATCCTTTGTTTTTTATTTGCCTTTCAACCATTAGTCCGTTGCATTTCGGACAAGGAGTTTGAACGGGCTTATCCCAACTTACGAAATCGCATTTAGGATAATTGGAACAACCGTAGAATTCTCTTCCCCTTTTGGAGCGCTTTAAAGTTATATCGCCTTGACATTTAGGGCATACTCCGAAAGAAATTCCCTTCGCGTTTTTGCATTCGGGAAATCCAGAACAAGCTATAAAATATCCGTATCTTCCGAGCCTCTTAATCATCTTCCTGCCGCATTTCTCGCATACGAAATCCGTTTCCTCGTTGAAAAAATCCTTCATATTATGAATATTTTCCGCAGCCGTTTTAAGCGTATCCAAAAAATGAGGGTAGAATTCTTTTAATATTTCGTTCCATTCTATATTATCGTCTTCTATTTTTATC
>NZ_SJDU01000165.1 GCF_005518285.1 Brachyspira catarrhinii
GTTAAATCCGTTGCTGGGTCTCCCGTAGCCGTTGGAACGGACTCAGTAAAATCCTTGCTTGTTTCTCCACCTTCTGGCTCTGCAGGATTTTTTCCACAGCTTATGGAAAACAATAATAGAAATGATAATAATGTGATAAGAAATGTTTTGAAAGAGTTGTTGGCTAAAGCGCGTAATTCACACTTTGCTCAATGAATTTACAGTATACATGTTTTTACCTCTTTTTTATTAATTATTTTTAATAATAATAGCATGTTTTTATTTTTTGTCAATAGTTTAAATAAAAAAAATTTGTCATCGCAAGTTTTATTTTCTTTGTCATTGCGAGACTTTATAAGAAGTCGTGGCAATCTAAATATAGATTACTTCGTTCATTTCACTCACTCGTAATGACAATGCATTTCTGTCATCGCCTCGCGGCGCACAGCGTGTGCGAGTGAGACTTGCTTACAGCACACAGCGTGAAAGTCCGACTTCGCTCTGCGTCCCGTTGGGATTGTCGAACAAAGCAATACAAAATAAAAAAGACACCGCAATCACGCTGTGCCTTTTTACAATTAAATTAAATAAATCTATAAACAAGGATTTTTTACAACAAACTATAAAGCATATCTCCGTAAGTCGGAAGTTTCCAATATTTTTTAGAAACCGTTTTTTCAAGCTCGTCAATTATAGGACGCATCTCTCCGTCCATATAATTCAAAACTTTATCTCTATAGAATTTTGCCGACTTTTGAACATCGCTTATTTTTTTTCCTTCGGCAATATAGCCTTCGAATTTTTTAAGTTTGTCGGATAAAGATTTTGTCAAACCGTTTATTTTATCAATCAAATCTTTTTCCACATCGAACTTTATTTTTAAGTTTTTCTTTCTTTCGGCAACTTTTGAAAGCGCTCCCGAATATTCGATTGAGTCGGGAATAATATTTTTGTTAATCATATCGATTAAAGTCAAAGCTTCGATATTCAAAACTTTAATATATTCTTCCAAAACTATTTCGTATCTCGAATGAATTTCAACTTCTGTAAAAACTTTATGTTTAGTCAAAAGCTCGACTGATTTTTTCGTTATAAATCGAGGCATAACTTCTGGCATGGATTTCAAATTATATAGTCCTCTTTTTTCCGCTTCTTTCACCCACTCGTCCGAATAGTTGTTTCCGTTATAAATTATTCTTTTATGTTTAGCAAAAGCGTCTTTAATCAATTCGTCCAAATCTTTTTCAAAATCGGAACTTTTTTCCAAAGTGTCGGCAAATTGGGACAAAGCTTCGGCTACAACCGTATTAAGTATTATATTAGGTCCAGAAATCGACAAACTCGAGCCTACCATTCTAAACTCGAATTTATTTCCCGTGAAAGCGAGCGGCGAAGTTCTGTTTCTGTCGGTTAAATCTTTAGTTAATTTCGCCAAATAATGAACTCCAAATTCCATATCCTCTCTGTCTTTCGCTTTATATTTTGAATTTCCAAAAGCTTCGAGCATTTCCGTGAGTTCTTCTCCCAAGAAAATCGATATTATGGCTGGCGGCGCTTCGCTTGCTCCGAGTCTATGGTCGTTGCTTGCGCTTGCCGTAGTCACTCTAATCAAATCCTGATATTCGTCAACGGCTTTTATGAACGCCACTAAAAATAATAGGAATTGTTTATTTTTCCAAGGAGTATTTCCAGGCTCGAGCAAATTCATTCCCGTATCGGTTGCAATCGACCAGTTATTATGTTTTCCGCTTCCGTTTACTCCCGCGAAAGGTTTTTCATGCAAGATGCAAGTTAGATTATGTTTTTCCGCGATTACTTTCATTAATTCCATCATAAGCTGATTTTGGTCTGCCGCAATATTCGTGATTGAAAATTCTGGAGCCAATTCGTATTGTCCAGGGGCTACTTCGTTATGTTCCGTTTTCGCCATTATTCCCAATTTCCAAAGTTCGCTATCGAGTTCTTCCATAAATTTCGACACTCTCGGCTTTATCGCTCCAAAATAATGGTCTTCGAGTTCCTGCCCTTTAGGAGGACATGCTCCGAATAATGTTCTTTTACAATATCTTAAATCTTGTCTTTGCAAATATAATTCTCTATCGATTAAAAAATATTCTTGTTCCGCTCCGACTGTGGTATAAACTCTGCCGACATCGTTATGTCCGAATAATTTGAGTATTCTTTTTGCTTCTTTTTCTAAAACTTCCATCGAACGAAGAAGAGGAGTTTTTTTATCCAAAGCTTCGCCTCCGTAAGAACAGAAAACTGTTGGAATGCATAAAGTATTGTCTTTAATGAAAGCGTAGGAAGTCGGGTCCCAAGCCGTGTAGCCTCTCGCCTCGAAAGTCGTTCTTAGTCCGCCCGAAGGAAAACTTGAAGCGTCAGGTTCTCCTTGCGCCAATTCTTTTCCCGTAAATTCCATACGAATAGAACCGCCATCGCCTTGCGTTATGAAACTCGTATGTTTTTCCGCCGTTATTCCCGTCATAGGTTGAAACCAATGCGTAAAATGAGTAGCGCCTTTTTCTATAGCCCACTCTTTCATAGCATGAGCGACAACATTGGCAAGTTCCAAATCCAATCTCTCTCCGTTTTTTATGGTTTTTATCAATTTTTTATACACATCTTTTGGGAGTTTTTCCCGCATAACATTATCGTTAAAAACCATACTGCCAAAAATTTCAGGCACATTTTTCATGAGTTTTATCCTCCAATAAATTTTTTTTTGTTTTTTATTGAGAAAATTATAATATTTCTTAAAATTAAATCAATATTACTATATATAGTTATGCAAAAAATTTTGTGAAGTTTTAAATATTTTGAAAAGATAATAATAGAGATAATACATTTTATACAAAAATTTATTATGTTAAATATTTTTTATATTCTAATTTTAGTTTTTTAATTTTAATTTTTTGTAAGTTCTTCAAATTTTTCAATCATATTTTTTTGATATTCTTCGTATTTTTTCGATAGATTATAATCGGGTTCAATAACGGTTTTATCTCTCAAAGCGTCTCGAATTTCGTCCAAATCTATATTTTCTTTCAACAACAAAATAGCGGCAATCGAAGCTCCCAAAGAAGCTCCGCCAGAAGGAAGTATTTTTACCTCGCATTGCCAAATATTCGCTATGATTTTTAAAATTTCAATATCTTTTGCAGGTCCTCCCGTAACCGACAAATCGGCTTTTTTTGAAGAATTAAATTTTTTAGAATACTCTGCGATTAAAGAAAGCGAACTTAAAACTATTCCTTTATAATCGCTGTCGAAATTCGCTTTTTCGTAATATCTTTTTATATCAAATGATTTGCTGATTGGCACGGATTCGTTTTCTTTTTGCCATAACATTAACGGAAGATTATTTATATTTTCTTTAAGAGAATCGGTTATGTCCTTATAATTTTTTCCGTAAAGATTCATTATCGAATCCCAAAGCATAGCTCCGTTTGTTCGGCAGAATATCATAAAAGGATTTCCTATTCCGTCATACATAGCGTTTGAAACTCCGCTAAAATCTCTCTCGTTTTCGTCTATATTAAGCATATAAACAAAACTCGTCCCAAGCGAAAGAATATCTCCTTTGTATAAAACTTTCGTTTCGGGATTATCTCCGCTTCCGATTCCAACGATACAATTTTTATCAAATCCGAATTTTTCTATAAAATAAGTCGTTATATATCCCGCCTCGCTCGAAGGATTTTTTATATTTCCTAATTTATTTTTTAAATCTTTTGAAACGGAATTTAAAAGATTATCGTTCCATTCTTTTTTTGAATAATCCATTAAACTCATTCCAGAACCGTTTCCAAAATCTACGGCGACATCTTCTTTAGCCGTTAATATTGAAGCGATAAAAGTATTGAGCAAAAATATTTTATAAGTATTTTCCGACATATTTTTATTATTGTCAAAATAATATTTTATAACCGCTCCAGTGAATCTTAAAGGAGAATCCGAGCCCGTTATTTGAATCATTTTTTCTTTTCCGCCCGCCGTTTTTCTTAAATCTTCCGCTTCTTTTTCCGTGCAGGAGGTTCGCCAAATTGGAGCGCCGTTATAAGAATAAGAATCTTTTAATATTTCGATTAAATTTTTATTTGCAGATTCTTTTTGTTTCAAATATTCCAAATTCTTTTTATAATTTTCGGACAAATATACATGCCCATGCTGTTGCGCCGATATTTGAATCGAATCTATAAGCGAAATATTGCATTTGTCTTTTAATTTTGAAAAAGCTTTATCAAGCGCTATTAAAAAAATATTTATGTCTTGTTCCGCTTTTCCTTCTATATCAGAATCAACTAATAAAGTATTTTTATTCATCGAAGAATTATTTATTTCTTCCAAAGAATTAAAAGCAACGGATATATTTAATTCGTTTTTAAAATTTTTATAATTTAAAATACTTAAAGTTAAACTCTGCGTGCTTAAATCTATTCCTAATGTAAACATTTTATTTTTCCTCGTTTTTTAATTTTAATTTTTAATTTATTTTTAAATTCAATAGAAATGAGTATATAGAAAATAATTTATTAAATCAAGTTTTTATATTTTAAAGATTTAATCGTAAACATTTTTTCTATGAGATATTTTAATCGTATAAATTATAAGTTCATTGTCAAGAATTTCACATACAAGTCTATAATCGCCAATTCTATATCTCCAAAAACCTTTTAAATCTCCCGTCAAAGCTTTTCCTTTACTTCTTGGATTCTCTAAATTTTCAATTTCTTGAGTAAAAGTTTTTATACGCTTTTGTATTGATATGTCTAATTTTTTAAAATCTTTTTGCGCCTTGCTTGAAAATACAAATTCCATTTAAATACCAAGCTGTTTATAAAATTCATTTGCCTTTATACCTTTATCTCCGTCTAATCTGCCTTTTTGTCCTTTTAACGCGTCTTCTATATCTTCAAAATCTTCCAAAAAATTTGAAATCGCTTCTTGCACAAAGATAATCTACGGTT
>NZ_SJDU01000166.1 GCF_005518285.1 Brachyspira catarrhinii
AATTAACGAAACTATTATTGCAAAAATTATATCTTTTCTTTTAACGATTTTATTTTTCATAATTTTTAATTTTATATCTATATTGATTATTACTAATAATTTAATTATAAAGTATAAACTATAAAATTTCAAATTTGGTTAAATATTTGGATTTAATTAAAAAATAAAACCTCATTAATTTTTAAAACAAGATAGAAAAATCTTTTAATATTCCAATTACCTTTCTATTTTCAAGTATAGAAAAATCGCTTTGTTTTCCATAATCATATAAATATCTCCAACCAATATAATTATAAATATTATTTAATAATTTTATATTTATATAATATTTATCTTGTTTTATCAAAAAAATTAAATTTTTTAACAAATAATAACATTTTTCTATTGATTTTATATAAAAAGTGTATATACTATATCATGTAAATGTTAATAACTGTTAATATTTAGTAAAAAAATAAAGAGTTTAAAATTATGGAAAGTTTTGAAAGAGAAAGAACTATATTGGAATATTTAAAAAATAATAATAGCGAATCTATAGAAAATTTAGCAAAAATATGCAATTCAAGTTCGATGACAATTAGAAGAGATATAAAGAGACTGGTAGAACTAAAAACTATAGAACAAAGACATGGGTTTGTTTCATTAAATAGAGACATATCTTTATTAGTGCCTTATGCATATAGAGAAACTTTGAATAAGGAAATAAAAAAAATAATGGCATTAAAAGCCATTCAATTAATAGAAGATGGAGATGTAATTATTTTAGATGCTGGAACAAGTTGTATAGAAATAGCATACCTACTAAATAATAAGAAAAATTTAACCGTAATTACAAATGACTTAAATATAGCAAATATAATATCGAACTATGATATAGAAGTATATATTGCTGGAGGAAAAATAGAAAATAAAAATTATTGCTCGTCATCTATTGATACCATTAAATATATTAAAAAATTTAGAGTTTCTAAAGTATTCATAGGAACTTCAGGTATAACTTCAGATTTTTATTTTTGCGCTAATAGTTGCGATAAGGCGGAAATAAAAAAAACTATGATTAATATATCAAATAAAAGCATATTGATGGCTGATGATAGCAAATTTAATTCTCCTGCTATAATAAAAGTTAAATCCTTACAAGACTTTAACTATATTATAACGAATAGAATATTTTCAAACGATGAAACTAATCATATACAAAAAAATGGAGTGGAGATTTTAAATGTATAGGTGTTTAATTGTAGCGGATGATTTAACTGGCGCCAATGCAAGTATTTCTCTTTTAAAGAATTTAAAAATAACAACATTATTAGAGTTGAACGATAAAAATTTATACAAAGATTATGATGCCATAAGTTGTTCTACAGAAAGTAGAGGCATATCGGAAACTGATGCATATAATAAAGTTTTTAATATTACTAAAAAATATATGCATAATGATATAGCTGTCTATAATAAAAGAATTGATAGCACTATGAGAGGTAATATAGGCGCTGAAATAGACGGTATGCTTGACGCTTTAGGCGATGATAGATTAGCCATTGTTAGCCCAGGTTATCCATCGGCAGGTAGAACGGTTGTAGGCGGATACTTACTCGTTAATGGAATATTAGTAGAGGATACGGAGATGGCAGTTGACTCAAAAAATCCTATAAAAATTAGTAATTGTATTGAATTAATAAAATATCAAAGTAAAAGAAAAATCACATCTTTAGAAATTGATATTGTAAGGACGAGCAGTAAAGTTATTTCAAAATATATTAAAGATAAATATGACAAAGGTTTTAGAATAATTGTTTGCGATATGGTTAATCAAAATCATGTGAAAAATATTTCAGAAGCTATTTTAGAAAGTAAAATTAAGTTTATAGTGGCAGACCCTTCTCCATTAACGGCAAAAATTTCAGAGTTATCTATAATGAATAAGCAAAAAATAAATAAAAGTAAAAAGATATTATGCGCTATAGGTTCAATATCTCATACAACCGCATTACAAGTAAAAACTTTATATTCAAATAAAACGGTAGGTTTAATAAGGTTCAGACCAGAAAATTTAATAGATTCGTCTCTACAGGAAAAAGAAATTAATAATATAGTTAATGAAGTAATAAATAAATTTGAAACTTTTAATATTTGTATTTTAGTATCTGAAAATCTTTATAGAGATAAACCTTTAGATTTTGATGAAATAGCATTATTAAGTAAAACGGATATAGAATATTTATCAAATTTAATTAATGAAGGAATAGCCGTATCTATAGAAAAAATTTTAGAAAAAGTAAAAATAGACGGCTTATATACAAGCGGAGGAGATACGACAATAAAAATATGTTCTCAACTAAATTCATATAGTTTAGATATTCAATGTTCTGTATTTCCTTTAGTAGTTTATGCAAAATTAAACGGCGGAAAATATCAAGGATTAGATTTAATTACCAAAGGAGGTGGGGTTGGAGATGCAGAAAGTTTAATAAAATGCGTAGATTTTTTAATTCAAAAGTAAATTAATAATTAACAATAAAACAAAGGAGATTATAAATGATAAAAAGAGAAAGAATAGGTATTACGGTAGGAGACCCAGCTGGCATAGGACCTGAAATAGTCGTAAAATCATTATTAAGAAACGATATTTATGAAAATTCTATACCAGTTGTTTATTCGCATAAAAAAGCTTTAGAAAGGGTATTACAACCGAATATTTTGTTAAAGAAAATAAATAACCCTTTAGAAGCCGAAGGTATAAATAATGTTATAGAATATATAGAGCCTGAAGAGGAATTAAGTGATTTTGAATTTGGAAAAGTTCAATCTAATTGTGGCAAGGCATCTTATAATTATATTTCTATGGCAATAGAAGACGCTTTAAAAGGAAATGTATGGTCTGTTACTACTGGACCAATTAATAAAGAAGCTATAAAAGCGGCTAAAATTAATTTTATAGGGCATACGGAAATTTTTGGCGAGAAAACTAATTCTATAGACCCATTAACCATGTTTGAAGTAAGAGGGTTAAGAGTATTTTTCTTAACAAGGCATATGTCTTTGAAAAAAGCATGCGAATCTATAACTAAAGAAAGAATTGTAGATTATATAAAGAGATGCACAGAAGCGTTAAGAAAAATAGATTCTTCGGATAATATTATGGCTATAGCGGCTTTGAATCCTCATGGAGGAGAACATGGGTTATTTGGAGACGAGGAAGAAAAATATATAAAACCCGCTATAGAAGAGGCGCTAAAAATGGGATATAAAGTCGCTGGACCAATTGGCGCCGATTCGGTTTTTCATCAAGCGTTAATAGGCAAATATGGTTCTGTATTATCTTTGTATCATGACCAAGGTCATATTGCAACAAAAACATTAGACTTCCATAAAGTTGTATCTTTAACATTAGGACTGCCTTTTTTAAGAACATCTGTAGACCATGGCACCGCTTTTGATATAGCGGGAAAAAATGAGGCTGGTTCTGTTAGTATGGAAGAGGCTATTTTAATAGCTATAAAATATGCTAAAAATTTTATAAACGAATAAAAAAAATAAATTAAATTAAGGAGGCATTATATGTCAGAAGTTCGTTTTATAATAGGTTTAATTATAGGGGTTATATTGCTTATAACAATGGTAGCGAAAACAAAAATTCATGCTTTTCCAGCTCTTATATTGTCCGCTATCATTACGGGTTTGATAGGAGGCATGGATACGAGTTCCATAGTTAAAGCAATAACCAGCGGTTTTGGAAATACCTTATCAAGTATAGGTATAATAATCGGTTTTGGCGTTATGATGGGGCAGATATTTGAATTATCAGGCGCTGCGGAAACAATGGCATTAACCTTTATAAGAATTTTTGGAAAGAAGAGAGAGCATATAGCATTAGCTATAACTGGATGGGTAGTTTCTATACCGATTTTTTGCGATAGCGGTTTTATACTTCTATCTCCTATAGCAAAGGCTATATCCAAAAAGACTTCTAAAAGTATTTTTGTATTAGGATATTCATTAGCGGTTGGGCTACTTATAAGTCACCATATGATATTACCAACCCCTGGTCCTCTTGCAGCAACAGTAAATTATGGAGCAGATTTAGGACTATCCATATTAATGGGAATTGCTTTTTCTATACCAATGATTATAGGCACATTAATTTATACTAATTATGTAGGTTCTAAAGTTTATCAAATTCCAAGCGATAACGGAGGTTGGGTAAGAGCGGAAAAACCTAATAAAGTTGAAGAAGATTTTGAATTAAAACCTTCAAGAGACGATTTGCCAAACGCTTTCTTATCGTTTTTACCTATTTTGTTGCCAATAATATTAATATTATTAGGAACTACATTAGGAAATATATTTAAAGACGCCGATGGAAATAGTTTAATATCCATATTAAGTTTTATAGGTAATCCCGTTATAGCCGTAGGTATAGGTTTATTAATTTCCATATTTACTCTAACAAATAAAATGAGCCGAACAGAAACTCTAAAAGTTATGGAATTAGGAATTACGGGTTGCGGTATAATCCTTTTAGTTACAGGAGCTGGAGGCTCTTTCGGTCAGATACTTAAAGATTCTGGCGTAGCAAATTCTATAGCCGAATTTATAGCCTCTACCAAAATACCAGCTATTCTTATTCCTTTTACTATAGCCACGGTTGTGAGATTCATAGTAGGTTCGGGAACAGTTGCAATAGTGACATCAAGTTCAATATGCGCCCCTCTATTAAATCAACTTGGGATAAATCCAACTTTGGGAACTATGGCTTCATGTTCAGGAGCTATGTTCTTTAGTTATTTTAATGACTCATATTTTTGGGTTATAAATAGAACTTTAGGAGTTGAGGATATCAAAGAACAAATAAGACATTGGTCTATGAACACGACAGTTGCTTGGGCAATAGGATTAATTACATTACTAATATTTGACATATTTATTTAAAATTAAGATTAAT
>NZ_SJDU01000167.1 GCF_005518285.1 Brachyspira catarrhinii
ACATCCAGCAGAGTTATGCTTATGCCGACAAGCAGAGTATTGGGAGAAATAAGAACGCCCGAATTAATAATACAAAACGGCGTGGTATTGGAAGGTTCATGCATAATCGCTCCCGACCCAAAAACGAACCCGAAAGAAACCATACTCGCTTTATATAATGCAAATAACGAAAATATTGATTTGAAAACGACTAATTAATATTTTTTTAATATTTTTTATTAGAAAAATTTTAATAACGATTAAGAAAACTTTAATAAAAATATTTGATAAGATTTTAAATTTTAGAGAGGAAAAATGGCTTATTTATATAATGTAGAAGGAAAAATAAGCGCCAAAATCGTAATAGGAGTTTTAATTGGGGTTATAGCGGCTTCTTTGGTATTGTATTTTTCAATATCGAATTATATACAGAAAAAAAGAATGAAGTCGATTTACGATTATATACTTACAAAAGATTACGATAACGCTTCTTTTATATTTATGGATATGTATAATAAAAAGCCTTTCGATAAAAAAATATTAATGACGGGAATAGATTTATATTACGATATTCTTCTAAACTCTCAAAACGAAAAAGTCGCTGTTTCTTCATGCGAAAATATTATAAAATACGCCTTACAACTTCTCATAACGAGCAGATTCTTAAATAATAAACATTTGATTTATCAAAAACTCGCTTACGGTTATCAAAAATTGGGAAATTCTTATTATATAGATTCTTATAACGCTTATGTTCATGCTCTGGAAAACGGAGATAAAAGAATTTCTACGGCGATAGAATTATCAAAAATATGTTATGAAATCGGTTTATATAAAGAGGCTATAGTTTATTTGGAAAATATATTGGAAAATCAATCGTCTCAAAATATAGAACTTTATTACGAACTTGCGAACGCTTACGAAGGAAATAAAGATTATACGAAAGCTATACAGACTTTATCTTACATTACCGATAAGTTTAACGGAAATAATAAAATAGAATACGACACTTATTTTAAATTGGGAAATTTATATTTTAGGCAGGGCTTATATACGGAAAGCGAATTTTTTTATAAAAAGGCTTTGGATATGGATGACAAAAATCCTAATTTATATTATAGTATAGGTGTATTATACAGGCAAAACAGAAGAAGAGCGGAAGCGATTAGTATGTTTAGAGAATCGTTAAAAATAGATAATTCTTACAAACCCGCTATTGACGCTTTAAGAAGATTGTAAAGAGGGAGATTATAGAAATATGTTAAATTGGTTATATAATATGTTTTCAAGCGATATGGGAATCGATTTGGGAACGGCAAATACTTTGGTTTATATTAAAGGAGAGGGAATCGTATTAGCCGAGCCTTCCGTTGTCGCCATAGAAAAAAGCACGGGAAATGTTATCGCGGTTGGAAACGAAGCGAAAAGAATGCTTGGAAAAGTTCCAGGTCCGATTGCGGCTATAAAACCTATGAGAGACGGAGTCATCGCCGATTTTGAAATCGTTGAAAAAATGATTAGATATTTTATCAATAAAGTGCATAATAAAAGAACTTTGGTTAAACCGAGAATAGCGATAGGAATTCCTACTGGAATCACGGAAGTAGAAAGGCGAGCGGTTAGAGAAAGTTGCGAACAGGCGGGAGCGAGAACTATATTTCTTTTGGAACAGGCGAGAGCGGCTGCAATCGGAGCGGGAATGCCCATTAACGAACCAAACGGAAATATGATAGTGGAAATCGGAGGAGGCACTACGGAAATTGCGGTTTTATCTTTGGGAAGTATGGTTAAAAGCAAATCCGTAAGAGTCGGAGGAAATAAAATTGACGAAGCGATAATAAAACATATGTTAAAAGAGCATAATATTCATATAGGAGAGAGAACGGCAGAAGAGATTAAAATAACCATTGGAAACGCGTTTAAGGGCGATATATCGAAAACTATGGATATAAGAGGAAGAGATTCTATTAGCGGACTTCCAAAAACGGAAAGAGTAAATAGCGCCGAAGTAATGGACGCTATAATAGACATATTAACCGAAATATTGGAAGCTATAAAATCGGTTCTTAACGAAACTCCGCCAGAAATCGCAGCCGATATAGTGGAAAGAGGAATCGTTATGAGCGGCGGAACTTCTTTATTGCAGGGGTTTACGGATTTAGTATCTAAAGAAACGGAAGTTCCCGTAATACTTGCCGATAATCCTTTGACCTGCGTTGCCATTGGCTGCGGAAAATTTATCGAAGAGACAAAAAATTTAAAAAGTTATAGACGATATTCTTAAAATGAATACTATTATAAAACATAAACTTCTTATTATATATATAGCCCTAAATTTGATTGCGGGAATGCTAATGGTTCTTAATAGGAGCAATTTTGTATTTAATTTCCGTTCGATTTATTCGCTTGGAATTTATCCTATTCAAAGCGCGACAAAAAGCGTGTCGAAAGCTTTCGTTTATATTTATACGAGCATTAACGATATATTTACTTTGCAAAATCAAATTCAGGTTTTGAGAAATAGAATTGCCGAATTAAGCGGAACTGCTTTGGAATACGAACAATTAAGCAGAGAAAACGAAAGATTGAGAGCTTTATTAAACGAAATTCCTACCGATAATTATCCTCTCGAATACGCAGAAATAGTCTCAAAAGACCCGCAGAATTTTTATAATACGATAGTGATAAATAAAGGAAGCGCAAACGGAATAGTGGTCGGAATGCCCGTAATATCCTACAGAAACGGTTATAAAGCGTTAGTCGGAAGAGTAGTAGAAACTAGAAGATACAACAGCAGAGTTTTATCTTTAATAGACCAACGTTCGCAAATTTCCGTTATGCTCGAAGGCTTAAGGGCTACGGGAATAATGACGGGGCAGAGTCCTAAATCAGCTCAAGCTCATTTGGAATATATAGATTTGCAATTGGATGTGGAAGAAGGAGATAGAGTCATCACAAGCGGAATGGGAGGAGTTTTTCCAAGAGGAATTTTAGCGGGAACTATTTTTAAAGTGGAAAAGAAAAATTACGGATTATTTCACGATTTGTATGTCGAGCCTGCGGTTAATTTTTCGACTTTGGAAAATGTTTATATAATAAAGAAAATTCCAGATAGAGAAGTTATAAATCTTGCAAACGAAGAAACCGAAGAAAATTCGGAGGGCGTAAGATGAAAAGAGCGATAACGGTTCTACTCACTTCTCTGCTTTTGCTTCTTATTCAAGCGTCTCCAGCCTACGATTTGATAAGAATAACTTTAGGAGCTAAACCCGATTTGCTTTTGATATTTTTAGCTTTCATTTCTTTTAAATACGGTTCATTTAACGGAGCTATTTACGGTTTTCTTATAGGCTTGATTCAAGATGTCGTTTCAAATTCGACTTTCGGCTCTTACGCGATAATATTTTTGAATATAGGTTTCTTTTTGGGATTTTTCAACAGCAGATTATTTATTAGACAAATTACCGCTGGAATATTTATAACTTTAATCGGATATTTGATAAAAATCATAGGATTGTTTTTGGTTATTTCGATATATTCCGATTTGTCGAATGTCGCCGTTTTGATAAGAAGCGAGCTATTTATCGGACTTCCTCTAACCGTAATATTATCGTCTCCAATGTTTTTAATTTTCGATAGAGTTTCAAATTTGCTTTTTGAAAAAAATAAAATTCCCGTTGACGACAGCACAAAAAATTACGAAGAATAAATTTTAAAAAACAATTAAAACAACTAAAATAAAATTCCGAATTACAAATTTAAAAATTCTATAAAAATAAAAAACGATAAAATTATTTTTCTGGCGCAACATGCTTTAAACTCGCTTTTAAGTTCGATATAAATTCCTCTTCGTCCATAGCCATATTTTCTGGCAGTCCTTTTTGCATCTCTTCCAAAAATATTGAAGGCGAACATTCCACTTTTTTGCCCATTTTAGTTCTGCTTAAACAATAAGTTAGAGTTAAATGTTTTTTTGCCCTCGTCATCGCGACATAGCATAATCTTCTCTCTTCTTCTATTTCTTTTTCGGAAGAACTTTTATGATGAGGCAAGATTCCTTCTTCCATTCCCGATATATAAACATAAGGAAATTCCAAACCTTTAGCCGAGTGAATGCTCATAAGCATGACGCCTTTTTTCTTTTCATCTTCTTCGTTTTCTTCCATGCTCATTAAAAGTATTCTATCCAAATAATTTTTCAAAGTCGCGTTTTTGTTTCCTCTCTCGTATTCCAAAATTCCGTTCATAAGAGATTCGACATTTTCCATTTTTTTGCTTCCTTGTTCTTTCGTGTCGCTCGAATTAAGAATTTCGCTATGATATGCAATCTCGTCCAAAAATTTATTTATATTTTCGTAGAGTTTAGGTTTTTCAAGTAAATTCTTATCGTTTTTATCAATCGTAAAAATCTTATTGTATTTTTCTATAACATCTAAAAAATCTTTTATTCCCGTTTTTGCCTTCGGCGGAATATCGTCAATGTTTTCGTAATCGAGCAAAGTTTGATAAAGCGAAACTCCGTTTTTTACGCTTATTTCATTTAAATTATTTATCGCAACCGAACCGATTCCTCTTTTCGGAATATTTATTACTCTTAAAAGCGAAACCTCGTCTTCGGGATTTACGAATAAATTGAGATAAGCCAAAATATCTTTTATTTCTTTTCTTTCGTAGAATTGAAAAGCCCCAACTAAAGTATATTTTAAACCACGCTCTCTAAAAGCATCTTCGAATATTTTTAACTTTGTGCTATTTTTAGAAATATTTATTCTAAAAAGAACGGCAAAATCTTCGTAATTTAATTTTTTTGTTATAGAATAATTCACTATAGAATCTGCTATAAATTTTGCCTCTTCTCTTTCGTCTTCGCAGGATATTATATCTGGCGGAATTCCTTCCTCTCCAACGGCTACGACTTTTTTATCTTTTCGATTTATATTATTGCTTATAACCGC
>NZ_SJDU01000168.1 GCF_005518285.1 Brachyspira catarrhinii
CAGTACTTTCGCGTTCTCTTATTATTAAGATTATTAATATTTTCAATATCCTTAATTTGTATATTTAAATTATTTGCAGTTTCTTTGGAATTATTATTAAAATCATTTTGAGTATCAATATTTATTTTTTTTAATAATTCGTTTCCTCTGTTTATTGCGTCTTCGAGTAGCGAAATTCTGCTTAAAGCTATATTATTAAATTCTTTAACCAAAGCTTCTATTTCTTCTCTAGCTTTTGAAGTCGTTTCTCTTTCAAGTCTTTCTCTCGCTCTCGAAACTATATAAATATAAAATAACGGCAAAGCCACCGCCAATATGATTATATTAATTATAACGCTTATAAAAATTTGCATATTAAATTTTTAACCGAAAATATCTATTTTAGAACCTTTCATTTGTTCCGCAGCTCCGATTTCGTTTATTTCTATCGTCTCTATCGAACCCTCTAAAGAATCATCGCTATCAATAATATTTCTTCTATTTTTTTTTCTGTAAGAAATATAACCTTGTCCTTTTTTGCCTCTCTGTTCGTCTTTTTTTTCTTTAATTTTAGTGTCTTCCGAAACATTTTCCGATTTTACAACGGTTGAATCCTTTATAAAAGATTCTCTATGTATATCTCTGTCCTCCGACTGCATGGCTATCGTTTTCGCCGCCATTCTCACATGCTCCATACGACCTATATGGGATTGTTGCATGTATAATTGTTGTAAATCCAAAGGGGCTATAGGCATTATTAAATCTCCGTATTCTATGCCTTAATTTTATTATTATTTTAAATATTATATTTTTTTTATTTTATTTGCAAGTTAAATTGACAAATATAAAAAATAACGCTTGATATTATAATCTATATATGATATAATTCTATTTTAATAAATCAATAAAGTATGAAAATAATATAATTAAATATAGCAAAGGAGAAAATTAGATTATGGAAGTCATTTTGAAGAAAGATTTTATATCGTTGGGTTATGAAGGAGATATATGTAAAGTAAAAGACGGTTATGCGCGAAATTATCTTATTCCAAGAAATATTGCCGTTATTAAAAACGCGGGAAACTTGAAAACTTTGGCTCAAATGCAAAAAAGTTTGGAGAAAAAAAGAGCTAAAAGGAAAATGGAAGCGGAAATACTCAAAGGCAAAATTGTCGATATAAGCGTGGTTATTCCCGTTAAAGTGGCAGACAATGGAAAATTATACGGTTCGGTTAGTCAGCAGAGCATAGTTGACGCTTTGAAAGAAAAAGAAATCGATATAAGCAAAAGAGATGTTCATATGGATAAGCATATCAAAGAGCTTGGAGAATATGAAGTGGAAATTAAATTATATCATAGCGTCAATGCGAATATAAAAATTAATGTCGTTAATATAGAAACTTTGGAAGGTTCGCAAACGGAAACCGAAATTAAAGAAGAAACAATTACCGAAGAAAAGATTAACGAAGAAGCTTAAATTTAAAATAGCGGTTATAAAATGAATAATATGCCTTACTCGATAGAAGCCGAAGAGTCTCTATTGGGAGCTATGCTTCAAAATCCGCAGGCTATATCTATAGCTTTGTCAAAAATTAATTCAAAAGATTTTTACAGCGAAAGAAATCGTCTTCTTTACGAAAGCGTCATTGAAATGCATAACAGAAATATCGAGGTTAATGGAGAGACGGCTTTAAGATATTTGAAAGAAAACGGCTTATTTGAAAAACTCTTTCAAAACGACGAAGCATATTTGATGCGGATAATTGACGGAACTCCTTTTTATCAAAACGCAAAATATTACTCCGAAATAATAGCGGAAAAATCTTTATTAAGAGATTTGATTTTAGCCTCTCAAGATATTCAAAAATCCGCTTACGAAGCGAAAGATTCCGAGACGAAAGAAGTCGCAGATTTTGCCGAGAAAAAAATATTTGAAGTCACTCAAAGAAGATTAGACAACGATTTTATTCATATAAGAGATTTGCTTTACGAAGCTTTGACTTCCATTGAAGAGAGAAAAAAACATAAAAGCGCCGTTACGGGAGTGCCTTCTGGTTTTGCGGGACTTGACAGAGTGACGCATGGATTTCAACCTTCCGATTTGATTATACTTGCCGCTCGTCCTTCCGTTGGGAAAACGAGTTTCGCCCTCAATATAGTCGAACATGTTATGACTAATGTAGAAACGATGAGTTTTGGAATCGGTTTTTTTTCTTTGGAAATGAGCAGAATGCAATTAGTGGAAAGATTAATATCAAGCAAGGCAAGAATAAATTTATCGAGAGTTCGTTCGGGAGATTTGGAAAGGACTGAATGGACAAAACTTGGGCAGACTTTCAATAGTTTGTCTCAATCAAATCTTTTAATAGACGACTCGAGTCAGCTAACGATAATGGAAATTCGAGGAAAGGCGAGGCAGATGAAATATAAATTTGCCGAGATGAGCAAAACTTCGGGGAAAAATATCGATTTGAAACTTATAGTCGTAGATTATTTGCAGCTTATTCATTCCAATATTCAAACGAGAAGAAACGGAACGAGAGAGCAGGAAATTGCCGATATATCGAGAGGATTAAAAGCGCTCGCAAAAGAATTAAATATTCCCGTTGTGGCTTTGGCGCAGCTTTCGCGGGCGGTAGAGCAGAGGCAGGATAAACCGAGACTTTCCGATTTGCGCGAGTCGGGTTCAATAGAGCAGGATGCCGATTTGGTTATGTTTTTGCATAGACAAAAGCCAAACAGAGATGACGAAGAGGTTATAGACGAAAGGAATAATCAAGTCGAGGTAATACTTGCGAAACATAGAAACGGTTCTATTATAGACGGGCTTCCACTAAATTTTGTAGCCGAGCAGACGAGATTTGAAAATATTTATTCCAACGCGGATAATAATTGATTTTGAAGAGGTTTTATTATGGAATTATTTGATTTTAAAATAGAATTAAGAAAAGGAATAAAGAATAGGGTAGCTTACTTTCTCGCGACTTTGGGAGAATTTAATCAATTATTATTGCAAATATTTAAATATACTTTTAAGCCTTCTTTTTCTTTCAAACTTTTGACTGACCAGATAATAAGAATGGGAGTCGAATCTTTTGTAGTAGCCGCCGTTACCGTTCTTTGCGTTGGAATGGTTATGTCTCTTCAAATTGCCGTAGTTTTGGACAGTGTTTTAAAAGGAATATCTCAATTTGTCGGTTCTATGGTTGGAAAGGCTATGGTTAAAGAATTGTCTCCGATGCTTTTGGCTTTGATATTTGCGGGTAGGGTAGGGAGTTCGGTTACCGCGGAAATAGGAACTATGCAAGTGAGCGAACAACTTGACGCTTTGAAAACTCTTTATACCAATCCTATAGAATATGTCGCCGTTCCAAGATTTTGGGCTGCGGTTATATCTCTTCCAATGCTTACCGTTTCTGCGGATATTATAGGAATAGTCGGAGGAGCTGTTGTGACGGTTTTCGTTTTGCATAACGACCCGATTCATTATTTCGATAGGGCGATTGCGGTAGTTTCGCTTGGAGATTTTATGGGAAGTTTGATAAAGTCCACAATATTTGGAGCGGAGATTATGCTTATATCATGCTTCTTTGGTTTTAGGACAACGGGCGGTGCGGAAGGCGTGGGAAAGTCTACGACAACGAGCGTGGTTTATAGTTTTATGATAATACTTATTACCGATTATTTGCTCGTTTCAATACTCGGATTATTCGGAATGTGATTAAAAAATTATATGATTATTTATGATTATTAAAGATAAAAAATAATTTATTATAATAAAGGAAAATTAAATATTATGAAAGGCATAACTACAATATTATTACTAATTCTATCAAACACATTTATGACAATCGCATGGTATGGACATTTGAAATTTAATCAAATGAAAGGTTTCGACAAATTGGCGCTTCCTTTTGTTATTCTTATAAGTTGGGCAATAGCTTTATTCGAATATTGTTTTCAAGTTCCAGCAAACAGAATAGGATTTTCGGGAAACGGCGGTCCTTTTTCGCTTATGCAACTTAAAGTTATTCAAGAAGCGATTACATTAACCGTATTTACGATTTTTACTATAGTATTTTTCAAAACGGAAACTTTCAGGCTAAATCATTTTATAGGTTTTTTATGTTTGATTCTTGCCGTGTTTTTTATTTTTAAGAAATAATTTTTTATGATTAATATTATTTACGAAGATAAATATTTTATCGCAAT
Organism: Brachyspira catarrhinii; assembly: GCF_005518285.1. Classification (GTDB taxonomy): domain Bacteria; phylum Spirochaetota; class Brachyspiria; order Brachyspirales; family Brachyspiraceae; genus Brachyspira; species Brachyspira catarrhinii. The sequence goes on from NZ_SJDU01000168.1 coordinate 4,192, forward strand.
AAATAAAGACGCTGGAATCGAAGTAGACGATAATTTAATCAAATTAATTAAAAAAGAAAATCTAAATATTGAAAATCTTTATCTGGTTCATAGAATCGACAAATATACTTCTGGAATAGTTATTTTAGCAAAAGACGAAAACATTAAAAAATATTTTGAAGACGCCTTTAAGAATAGAAATATAAATAAAATATATCATGCGATAGTCGAGGGAATAGTCAAAAATAATAAAGGAACTATAAACTTATCAATAGGAAAAGATGAGAAAAATCCGAATAAAAGAATTATTTTGAGCGTAAAATCTGGCGGTGAAAATGCGATAACTAACTATGAAGTTTTGAAAAAATTAAAAGAACATACGCTTATGAAATTGAATCCGATTACAGGCAGAACGCATCAAATTCGAGTTCATTTGTCAAGTATCGGGCATCCGATTATTGGAGATAAAATATATTCCAAGAACGCTAAAATTTATAAAATGAAAAGTTTTGCGCTTATTGCGAAAGAAATTCATTTTATTCATCCGATAACAAAAAAAAATTTTGACATAATCGTAGAATATAATAAAGAATTTTTTAGCAGATTAAAATTGCTTGAAATATAATATTTAGTTGATTGCTTTGCCAACGGCACGCAATGGCATAATTTACATAGTTAATAACATAGGGTATATGAAAAAATAAAAAATTTATATGCAAATGAAAAAATAAAAAATTTATATGCA
>NZ_SJDU01000169.1 GCF_005518285.1 Brachyspira catarrhinii
ATTGATGTATGGCGCTATAAAAGGAATGCTCGAAGCTACTGACGACCCTTTTACATTTTTGCTTGACGAAAAATTAAACGAGGCTTTAAGCACGGAAATGTCGGGCAGATACGGAGGAGTCGGACTTTCAATTTCAAAACAACCCGATAAAGGACTTATGGTTGTAGCTCCGATAGAGGACGGACCGGGAGAAAAAGCGGGGATACTTCCTGGCGATATAATTACCGCTATTGACGGAAAAAGCACTAAAGATATGGCGGTAGATACGGCGGCAAATATAATGAGAGGAAAAGAAGGCACTAAAGTGACATTAACGATAGTGAGAGACGGAGTTCCAGATTCAATCGAATATCCTTTAACGAGAGCCTTAATAGAAATAAAAAGCGTAAAATATAAAATGCTTGATAATACTATCGGCTATATAAGAATCACAACTTTTGGGGACGACACTTCAAAAGAATTAGATACGGCGCTTAAAGATTTAAAGAAAAATGGAATGCAAAAATTGATTTTGGATTTGAGAAATAATCCTGGCGGAAGACTCGATACGGCAATAAATATAGTGGAAGAGTTTTTATCTGACGGAAAAATAGTTTATACGAGGGGAAGAACGAGAAACGAAAACCAAGATTATTTCGCTTCGAGAAAAGGAGACGAATGGGTTAATGGAGATATGCTCGTTTTGGTTAATCAATATAGCGCTTCGGCTTCCGAAATACTTGCTGGCGCATTACAAGATAATAATAGAGCGAGACTTTTGGGAGAGACGACTTTCGGAAAATTTAGCGTTCAATATGTGCTTCCGCTCGATTCGAGAGACAATACTTCTTTCAAATTTACCGTAGCTCATTATTATACTCCAAACGGAAGAAGACTTCATGGAAAGGGAATAACGCCCGATTATGTTGTGGTTGAAGAAAAATTAAGCGCTTCGGATATTACCGCATTAACCGAATTGAGAAAGAGCGGAGAAATATCTTCTTATGTAAAAAGGTATCCTAATGAAAGTTCGGACGCTTCGGCTTTGCCTCGATTCAAAGAAGAATTGAAAGACAAAAATATTCTTCCTAGCGATTATTTATTAGAACGATTAATTTATAACGAGCGCAATTTGGGAAATTATAACGAGATAGTAGATATGCGATACGATAAACAATTGAAAGCGGCTATAAGTTATCTTGAAACGGGAAAAGAGCCTCCGCAGGATAAAGAAGAACCGAGAGAAAATTGGTCTAACGAAAGCGAAGAATAAAATTAATTAGCCAATAAAATTTATATTAATCATAATAAAGAGAGGTTATTAAAAATAATAGCCTCTCTGAATTTTAAATACTTGTTAAATCAAATTTACAAATTTAATAGCTTATTGTATCTCCTCTTTCATGTATTTCCATGAATCTGAGTAATTCCGCTTTAACTTCTTCGGAAGTGGAAAGCGAAAGAACCCTTTTTGCAAGCATAGCGCATTCTGGCTTATCCAAAGATATAATCATTTTCTTAACTTCTGGAATCGAAATTGCCGACATAGAAAATACATCGAGTCCGAGTCCGAAAAGCAAAGGAACGGCAAGCAAATCTCCCGCAAGCTCTCCGCACATAGAAATAATGATTCCGCTCGAATGAGCGCCGTCTATAGCCATTTTGATAGCTATTAAAACGGAAGGATTATAAGGGTCGCAAATCGAAGCGATTTTTTCGTTTCCTCTATCCGCCGCCAAAGTGTATTGAGTCAAATCGTTAGTTCCAATAGAAAAGAAATCCGATTCTCTCGCAAAACTTTCCGATTTGAATACTACGGAAGGAGTTTCTATCATTATTCCCAACTCCAAAGCCTCGTTAAAGGCGACATTTTCTTTCATAAGTTCCAATTTGCAATCGTTAAATATAGCTTTAGCCTTTCTTAATTCTTCGAGCGAAACTATCATAGGAAGCATTATCTTCACTTTTCCGAAAGCGGAAGCTCTGAGCAAAGCTCTGAATTGAGTTTTTATAATCGATTGTCTATCCAAACATATTCTTAAAGCTCGCCAGCCCAAAGCGGGATTTTCTTCAACGGGCATATCCAAATAAGGCAAATGTTTATCGCCTCCAATATCCATCGTTCTAATCGTAACGGTATGTCCGCTCATAGCTTCGACTACTTCTTTGTATGCCTTAAACTGCTCTTCTTCGGTAGGAAAGTCGGTATTTTCCATAAACAAAAATTCCGTTCTATAAAGCCCTATTCCGTCCGCTCCGTTTTTCAAAGCTCCTCCCAAATCCGCGGGAGAACCGATATTGGCGTAAACTCTTATTTTAGTTCCGTCTTTTGAGATGGCGTCTCTATGAGCGAATTCTTTTAATAAAGCTCTGTTTCTGTCGAACTCGTCTTTTAATTTTTCACATTCTTCTATTGATTTTTCGGTAGGCTCTATGATTACTCCGCCCGTATTTCCGTTTAATATTATCGTCAAATCGTTCGCTTTCGTTTTAATATCTTTAATTTCTTTTATTATGCTTCCGATTCCAACGACCGCGGGAATTTCAAGCGACCTTGCCATAATAGAAGTATGGGAAGTTCTTCCTCCGATTTCCGTTATAAAACCGAGAGTATTTTCCAAATTCAAATTAGCCGTATCGGAAGGAGTCAAATCTCTCGCGATTATTATAGAATTTTTTGGAATATCGGACAACTCCACTATAGTCTCGCCCAATATATTTCTAATCCATCTATCCGCTATATCCGCCAAATCGCCCGCTCTCTCTCTCAAATATTCGTCCTGAACATCGCTTAATATTTGTTTGTAAACTTCTATTCCTTTCGACAAAGCGTAATCCGCCGAAACTTTTTCGTCCGTTATTATATCGTTTACTTCCTGAAGCAAATCTTCGTCTTCGAGCAAAGTAATATGAGCGTCAAATATAGCCGCTTTTTCTTCGGAAACTTTTTTCGCGGTAGTTTCTCTTATTTTTTGCAATTGTTCTTTCGTTTTGTTTCTTGCTTCTATAAGTTTGATTTTTTCTTCTTCGGGATTTTTACAGGGACATTTATTTATTTCAATTTCTTTTTTTTCAAATAAATAAACTTTTCCTATGGCTATTCCCGGAGATACGCCTATTCCAGTGATTCTTTTTTCCATAATATAATTTCCAAAAAATAAATTTTAATTATTTAATCTTTCAAATTGGCTAAAAACTCTTCTATTTTTTTTAAATTTTCCTCTTCGTTTTCTCCATCGCAATAAATGGTAAGAACCGAACCTTTTTTAACTCCAAGAGATAAAACTTTCAAAAGAGAAGAGCCGTTAACTCTTTTTCCCGCTTCGTTTTCAACCTCTATTTTACATCCCGATAAAGATTTTATGAATGTGACAAATTCGTTTCCAGGTCTTGCATGAAGTCCCGTTTCGTTTTGTATTGTAACTTTTCCAGTAATCATTTAATTACTCCTTGATTTATTTAATTATATTTTTTATATTTTAAAGTATAACCATTTTTTATTATTTGTCAAATTTGGGAATATTAAATATTACTTTATTGCAATAATTATAAAATTTTCTCTATATTTTATTATTTATCGTTATCTGCCGAATTTTTTGTCAATCATATTAAAATAAGTTCCCTGCATTACCAAATAAGGATATATTTTGCATTTCAATAATTTTAAATTCGATATTCCGCCCGTTAAAAATATTTTGCTTTTTAGATTATATTTTTCTTTTATATATTTTTTTGTTTCGTTTACGCCGTAATGGACGCTTCCTATGGTATTGTAAATAGCTCCCGACATAATCGCGTCTTTTATATTTGTATTAAGAGGATTTGGAATAGATTCTATCGGTCCCATTTCGTAATAGGGCAAAGAAGTTCTGCTCGATAAAGCTTTATAACTCGTTTTTGTTCCGCTCATTATCATACCGCCTAAAAATATTAAATCGGAAGTCATAACGCTTATTGTAGTCGCCGTTCCCATATCTACAACGATTGAAGCGTATCTTTCGTTTTCGTTATATCCTTCAAAACATACCGAAGCGTAGGTTGATAAAACTCTATCTATTCCCACAGAATTTTTAGGTTCGTATAAATTTCCTTTCAATTTTATATCTTTATGAGTCACTCTATAAACATCTTTTTTCAAAACATCTTTCACAGAAGTGACAAATATATCGTTTCTGTCAAAACAAACGCTGCTATAAAAAGCTTTATTTATTTTGTAATTTTCTTTTATTTCTTTTAATGCGGACAAAATATGCCTTATATTATAACTGTTGACATTGAAATAAATCGGATTATGGCTTTTGTCGAAAACGGCTAATTTCATTCTCGTATTTCCTATATCGGCGATAAGATACATTTTTAAATCCTCTTTCTTTATTATATATTAATATATATTAATTATTTAAATTATTGCTCTCCAAAAAAAGTTTCGTTTTTTCCATAAGTTTTTCTTTATCATTTAAACTTGGCTCGTCCAAAATCAAATCGAGCAAATAATTTAATATTTTTCCCACAATAGGACCTGGTTTCAAATTAAATTCTTTCATCAAATCGTTTCCGTTTATTTTTAAATCTTTAACGGTTATCGCGTTTTCTTCTTCGATTATTTTATCTATTCTTGCCAAAAGTTTAGGTATCGCTTTGCTTTCTTTGTCTTTTCTGTTTCCGCTTCCGAGTCTGTCCGCTTCTCTCAATTTTAATAACGGTTTTATATTTTCCACTCCAACCGCTTTCATAAATCTTCTAACCGCTCCGTCCGTCCATTCATCCTGATAATAAAACATATGCTGTCTTACCAAAAGAGTGACAAAATCTATTTCCGCATTGGAATATTTTAATCGCTTCATAATTTTTTTTGCAACATTCGCTCCGACAACCTCATGATTATAATATACTGGCTCTTCTTGTTTTGAAACTTTTTTTTAAACTTTTTT
>NZ_SJDU01000017.1 GCF_005518285.1 Brachyspira catarrhinii
CATGGAAATACGCATTTTTCGGATATCATGGAAATACGCATTTTTCGGATAACGAACTTAAAAGGCAAATGTCGACAAAAGAAAACGGATTTTTATCTCTGGGAAAATTCAACGAATTCAAATTTGAAGACGATAAAGCGAAAATAGTAAAATATTACGCCGACAGAGGATATTATAGAGCGGAAGTCGATAATGTAAGATATACTTATCAATGGAGAGACCCGCAGATAAAAAACGACCAAGATTTGATAATAGATATTTATTTGACGGAAGGCGACAGATATTATTTCGGAGATATAGGATTTAAGGGAAATGTAATAATTCCATCGGATAATATTCAAAAAGATATAAGGGCAAAAAAAGGCGCTTTATATAATTATACTTATCATATGAGCGATTATCAGGGAATTCAAAATAAATACTCGGAAAGAGGATATATATTTCGTCAGGTTATTCCCGTTATTACCGTAAACGAAGAAGCGAAGATAGTAAATATTATGTATGATATAGTGGAAAACGACAAAGCGCATATAGAAAATATTTCAATAGCGGGAAATACAAAAACGAAAGATTTCGTTATACAAAGATATGTCGATATAAAACCCGGAGAAATTTTTAATTCCGCAAAAATACAAAGAGTGCAAGAGCGATTATACAATACGCAGTTTTTTGAAAATATTAATATAAATGTTAAGCCAGGTTCCGCCGAAGGATTAATGGAACTCGCGTTAAATGTAACGGACGGAAGGTCGGCTATGGTTTCTGGCGGAGGCGGATTCTCGACTGGTTCTGGTTTCAAAGTATTCGCTTCGATTAGAGAGATGAATTTTTTGGGAAGAGGTTTACAAATAGGAGCGAGCGGAGAATACGGACAAACTCAAAAAAGATTAGCTTTCAATTTTGCCGAACCTTATTTGCTTAATTTGCCAATATATCTTGGAATAGATTTATCATATTTCTACGAAGATATAAATACGGGCGACCAAATAGGGACGGGAGATTTCGGAATGCCAAAATATTCTTATTATACGAGACATGGTTTCGAGGGAATAGTTAGGCTTGGATATTATTTCTACGATTATTATTCGACATTTTTAACTTTCGACACTATAGTTCAACAGTATATGCAATGGCATAATCAAGGAGCGAACGAAAACAGTCCCGACCATGTTTTGAACGATATAAAAAAATATTTAACGCATAAAATTAATAAAAAAGACGGAAGTTTTAATAGATGGCAGAGCGATTGGTTTACTACTTTCATTGTGTCTTATTCTTTACTCAGAGACAGCAGAAACGATTATTCGAATCCTACAAGAGGAAGTTTTTTAAGAGGAACGGTTGATTTTTATTTTCTTCATACTCAACTTATGCGATTAAACGCCACGGGATTTTTAGCCGTTCCCGTTAACGATAGGCTTTCGTTTGCATTCTACGGAGAGATTGCTCAAATAGTTAAAATTCCCGGAATGGATATTAGAAACGACGCGGATGTTTTATATTATCTCAATCCGTTTGAAGATGTTAGAGGTTGGGATACTTCAAAATATACGATATTCAAACATAATAGAGGTTTATCAACTTACGATATGGTGGGAAATGACGGCTCGATTGATTCTTGGGCTTACGGAAGAGCGAAAGTGAGAGTGTTTGCCGAGTTAAGAGTTCCGATTATACAGAGAACATTAGGATTTGTAACATTCTTGGATGCGGGACAATTATGGATGCCTGGAAGTTCGGGGCTTAATCAAGACGGAGACGCTTATAGTTATCCTTCGCAATTTATGAATATTAAAGACATATTCGACCCTTCGCAATATATGTATTCTTGGGGATTCGGACTTAGGCTAACGATTCCCATATTTAATATAAGATTCTATTTCGCTCAAAGGTTCGTTTACAATAAAGACAATGTTGGATTTGGAAAAGGCTTGCAGGCTTTCGAGGGCGATTCGTTTTCACCGCTCGGAAAATGGCTTGGAAGAGGATGGGGAATAGCGTTTACGATGAATCATCCGTTCTATTAATCTATTAAAAAAATTAATTATATTGTATAATATTATTAGTTATTAAATATAATATTATTAGTTATTAAATAAAAGATTAAAATAAAATAAAAAAGAAACAAGGAGAAAAAATGAAAAAGTATTGCATTTTAGGTTTAATATTTATTGCCGTTTTGTTTGTATCTATAATAAGTCCGAGGTTATTCACTCAATCTTATAGACTCACAAAAGTCGGCTATATAGATTTGCAAAGAGTAATAAAAGAAGTGACAAGCGACCAAGAACTTTTGGATATGCTTAAACAAAAACAAGAAGAAATTAATAATCAAAATTCCGAAGAAGATAATTCGGAAAATTCTATTGTAAACGCGAGAGACACTTCTTTGAAAGGGCAAGTGCGAAAACAAGTTTCAAATTCTTTGATGAATATTGTGAGAAAAGAAGGCTACACTTTGATTTTGGAAAGAACAGAAAATTCTATATTATACGCCGACAGAACCTTTGATATTACCGAATCGGTTATAGCGGATGTTAAAGCTTCTTTAAGAAAATAAAATTTAAAGAAATAAAATTTTGAATTGAGATTTAAAAATATTTTGGAGATAAAATGAAAGTTAAAGATATATTTAATTTTTTGAACGCTAAAAAAATAATTGGAGATGAAAATTTATATATATCGACTCTCTCTCCCATAAACGATATTATAGAAGGCTCGATTATCTGCGTTGACAATAATAAATATTTGGAATCGGCGTTTGAAAGCAAAGCGAACGCGATTATAATGAGAGAAGAAACGGCGGAAAGTATAAAAGATTTCAAAAATAAAACGATTATAATTTATCAAAATCCTAAAGAAGCTTTCATTAAATTATTATATTTCATGTTTGAAAACAAAAAATATGATTTGGGAACGATTAAAGAAACGGCGATTATAGAAGAAAATTCAAATATCGACAAAGAAGTTTTTATAGGAGATTATGTTCGTATAGGGAAAAATTGCGTTATAAAAAAAGGAACGGTTATAGAAAGCGGAGTATTTTTGGGAGATAATGTTTGCGTTGGGGAAAATTCAACAATTCATTCGAATGTTTCGATTCATGACAGATGCGTTATTAAAGATAGAGTAATAATAGGTTCTTCAACTGTTATTGGAAACGATGGATTTGGATTTTTTGAAGTTGGCGGAAAACAGATGAAAATTCCTCAAAGGGGAAATGTTATAATAGAAAACGATGTCGAAATAGGAGCTAATGTTTGTATAGACAGAGCCACTTTAGGCTCGACTATAATCAGAGAAGGCGTGAAAATAGACAATCTCGTTCAAATAGCCCATAATTGCGATATTGGAGAGCATTCTATAATAGTTTCGCAGGTTGGAATAGCGGGAAGCAGTAAAGTGGGGCATCATTGCGTATTGGCGGGACAAGTCGGATTATCGGACCATGTGGTTTTGGGAGACAGAGTAATTTTGGGAGGACAAAGCGGAGTTATGTCGAAAGTTAAAATCGAATCTAATTCGATAATGCTCGGAAGCCCCGCTCAAGATATTAATAGAGAAAAATTAAAAATGATAGCGGAGCAAAAACTTCCCGAACTTATAAAATTGGTTGAAGAAAAATTTGAAACTAAAATAAGAAGAGTAAAATAATTTATATAAAATTTTAATAAAACATTACGGAGGTTAAAATGAAAACTCTAAAAAATTTAATAATCTTATTAATCTTTTTATCTTTAGCGGTTTTACTTTTCGCAAGTTGTAAAAATGAAAGTAAAACGGGGACAGGAGATGCGGACAATAATAATGAGAGTAGTGAAATAACATTATCTCATTATGCGGGCGATTGGTATAAAGGCGTGGATACAAATCCTTATATTATAATAAATTCCGATGGTTCTTTAACAATTAAGGATAACAGCGATGACAAAAGAGAGGCTTCACAAATAACAAGAAATAGCGCTACAAGTTATACTTTGCATGATGAATCCAAGTTAAATTTTAGTAGCGATACTAAAGGAACATTTACTCCTCAAGGAACTGACGCTATAGAAATTACTAAAAAATAGTAAGATTAATAAAAGTTAAAGATTAACCGAGTTTTTTAAAATAAAAAGACTCGGTTTTTTAATAGGTTCTGCTTTATTTTATAAAAGTAGGATAGAGAATTATTCCTGTAAGAAAAAAAGTAAATTACCTTATAAAACAATTCCTGAAAAATATGCAAAGGAATATGGAACAGATACTTTATTTGGATTGCTTGCAACAAATAACAATACTTAATAAAATATATCTATAAAATATCAATTCTAAAAATGGAAATATTATGATTATAAAAAAATCTCCATGCAAAATTAATTTATTTTTGGATATAAAATCAAAAAGAGAAGACGGATATCATTTGATAGAATCCTTATTTCATACGATTGATTTATTCGATATAATAAAAATTGAAGAGAGCGAAGAATTCAAAATTACAACGAGCGGAAAATATAAATTAAACGATAACGAAGAAGACAATATAGTCGCAAAAATATTTTATCATTTCAAAAACGAAATCGGGCTTAAAAAAAATTATAAAATAAATATAGAAAAAAATATTCCGACTGGAGCGGGACTCGGAGGAGGTTCTTCTAACGCCTCTACTATGATAAAATTTTTTTTGGAAGAATTGAATATAAAACCAGACAATGAATTAATAGAATCCTTTTCAAAATTCGGAGCTGATATTCCGTTTTTTATAAAAGGAGGTTTAAGTTGGGTTTCGGGAATTGGCGAAAAAATTGAATCTTTCGATTTTACTCTTCCTTACAAAATAATTTTAATTTATCCAAATATAAATGTTTCTACAAAATTGGCTTATTCAAAATTTACCAAAAACGATTTTAACAAGTCCGATATTTTTTATATTAAAAATTTACTTGAAAAAAATAGCAAAATAAATTTTAACGATTTATATTCGCATACTTATAATATATTTGAAAAAAATGTTTTTAATATCGAGCCTAAAATAAAAGAATATAAAGAAAAAGCGGAAAATGAAATCAAAAGAAAAATTTGCATGAGCGGTTCGGGTTCCTCGCTTTTCGCTTTATATAATCAAAACGACAAAAACGAAAACATAATAATCGAAGAAGATTATAATAAATTAAGAAATATATTTGAAGATTTGGATATATACAAACTAAATTTAATTTGATAAAGGAATTTCATTTTTTATATAATCGTAAAATATATTAAAAGTCTCTTCAATATTTTCTTCCCAAGTATTATGAGTAAATATTATATCGGCGGTCTCTTCGTATAAAGGCGCTCTCTCTTTCGATAATTCTATTAATTTATTTTTGTCTTTCGTAAGCAAAGGTCTTTCGCTTGCGTCTATATTGTTAAGAAGAATGTCGAGGTTTCTATTTATAAAAATTGTCGTCCCGTTTTTTTTCATTATCTCTCTATTTTTTTGAGCCAATATTATTCCGCCTCCTGTCGATATAACGGAATTATTTAATTCGCTTAATTCTTTTAATGTTTCGCTTTCTTTTTCTCTAAAATATTTTTCCCCATGCAATTTAAATATTTCGCTTATTTTCATTTTTTCTTTTTCTTCTATTATTAAATCCATATCGTAAAAATTATAATTCAAATATTCGGCGAGCATTTTTGATAAAGTAGTTTTTCCGCAACCAGGCAAACCTATTATAAATAAAGTTTTTTTATTTTTCATTTTATTATTTAGATTATCATTCATCGTATATTCCAAGTATCGTGAAATTTTCAACCGAATTTTTGAAATCGTCCAAAGTCCGCTCGTTAAAATTTCCCGTCATATCTATATAAAAATAATATTGCCATTTTCTTTCTCTGTAAGGACGGCTCACAATCGAAGTTAAATTAAAATCTTTTAGTTTCAAAAGAGCTTCCGCCAAGGAACCGTTTTTATGAGGAAGCGAAAATCTTATAGTCATTTTATTTCCGTTTTTCAAAACGTTATCGTAATTTGAAACTATGATAAATCTTGTCGTATTTCCTTTTATATTTTCTATATTTTCTTTTAAAATTTCCAAACCGTAAATTTTAGCGGCGTTTTTATTCGATATTGAAGCCAAATTACTATCTTCGCTTTTTGAAACTATATAAGCAGCCTCCGCCGTATTGCTCGCTTTCAATTCTTCAAGATTATTTTTCTTTATAAAGTCCGAGCATTGTTTTAAGGCTTGAGGATGAGAGATGACTTTTTTTATATTTTTTATTTTAGCTCCCGCTTTTGCCATAAGTCCGTATTCTATCGGCAAATAAATCTCTCCGACTATTTTGCAATTATAAATGACAAGTATATCCAAAACTTCATTAACCATTCCCGTAGAAGAATTTTCCAAAGGCAATATTCCGTAATAAGCCTCTTCGCTTCTTATGCTTTCAAGGACATCCTCGAAACTTTTTTTACCAATTAATTCGCATTTGTCTTCAAATATTTTTTTAGCCGCTTCATGCCCGTTTCCGCCTTCCATTCCTTGATAAGCGACAATTTTCCCGAATTCTATTTTTTTATAAATATCGTTTTTATCGTTTTCGTCTATCAAATCTTTTTGTAGTAATTTTGAAGTCGACATTATATCGTTAAAAATTGTGATAATGAGATTTGAAAATTCTTTATTTTTTAGTAATTCTATTTTTTTTTCTATTACTTCGTTTTCTCTTTTAGCGTCAAAAATCGGAATATTATTTTCTTTTTTTACTTCGCCGACTTTGAGGCTCGCTTTCATTCTTTTTTCGATTAGCTCGACTATTTGCTTGTCTATATCGTCTATTTCGTCTCTTAATTTTTTTAATTTTTCCATAATTTTAAATTTTAATAAAAGATTTTTAATAAATATATTATTTAAGCATATTAAAGTCAACAATAAAATTTATTCGTTTTTTAACTATTAAAATATAATTGACAATAATTTTAAAACATTTTAATATATTTTAACTATTATAAATTAGGAGTAAAAAATGAATGAAAAAACTTGTAAATCTTGCGGAAAAAAAATAAACAACGATTTTAATGTATGTCCTTATTGCGGAGCGAAAGTCGAAGAAAATTTTTTAAATGAAACGATTTCTAATAATTTGGAAAATCAAAAGTCGGAAAAAAGTTGGGTAGTATGCTTGCTTTTATTACTATTTTTTGGATATATTTATATTTATAAATTTTATGTAGGCAAAGTTCTTGAAGGTTTCATCGCTTGGATTATTGGCATTGCTTCTATTATATTTTTAATAATAGGATATATGGCAGTTATGGATGGAGTTGGCGTATTTTTCATTATAATATTAGGTTTATCATTAGGATTTATATATTTAGCGTGGATTGTAATAGATTTTTTCGCTCTTTTGATTGGCAAATTCAAAGACAAAGAAGGCAAATATGTCGTTAGATAAATATATTGTTTTACGGAAGAAATTTTATTATGTATAAAATTCATTTAAATAAAATTAATAAACCTATTTTTTTATTAGGAGATGCAAAAGATATTCTAAAAAATATTAAAGATAATAGTATAGATTTTATTCTAACCTCTCCGCCTTACGATAATTTGAGAGATTATAAAGGATTTAGTTTCAATTTTAAAGAAATCGCTCAAGAACTTTTTAGAATTCTTAAAAATGGAGGCGTGATGGTTTGGATTGTCGGAGATTCGGTTATTAACGGGAGCGAAAGTTTAAGCAGTTTTTATCAAGCGATTTATTTTAAAGAAATCGGTTTTAAAATTCACGATACGATGATTTATCAAAAAAATAATTTTTCTAATCCGAGCAAAACTCGTTATCATCAAATATTCGAATATATGTTTGTAGTTTCAAAAGGCAATCCTAAAACATTTAACCCGATTATAGATAGAAAAAATATATACGCTGGATACACTTCGTTAGGGGAAAACACAACGAGAAAAAAAGACGGAAGTTTTACGAAGCAGAAAAAAAGAGTTATTAAAGAATTTGGCATGCGTTATAATATTTGGAAAGGAAACACTTCGGGACAAGAAAATATGTGCAAATCTATAAAACATCCCGCCACTTTTCCATTATGGCTGGCAAGAGACCATATAAAATCTTGGAGCAACGAAGGCGATATTGTTTTAGACCCGTTTATGGGAAGCGGAACGACTGGAGTGGCTTGTAAAGAATTAAATAGAAAATTTATAGGTTGCGAAGTAGAAGCAAGCTATTTAGAAATTGCAAAAGAAAGAATTAAAAAATTTAAAGGCAAATAATGGATTATTCTAAACTTAATGAAATTAGTAAATTTAATAATAAAAAATTTCCATTTAGAGAAGTCATTAAAAATATAGAAAAACATGAGGTTTTCAAATTTGACAATAGCGAATTATTAGATATTCTTAAAAACGCTTGTAAAAATACTATAATACCCGTAAATAATGTAGGATTTGTAGGACGACCAAACGAATTTGGAAATATTGTTGCAAATCTATTTGCAGTAGAATGCAAAAAATTAAAATTGGATTATCAAAAACCAAGAGATTCAAAAGGAAAATATAAAGAAAGCGGTTATCCTGACGGTTTGATAAAATTTGACAATAAATATTTCTACATAGAATTAAAGACTTGCGAAGAAAAACAGCAAACCCAAACTTTTCGCACTTTCTTTTATTCTCCATCGACTAATTCAAAGATTGTTTATGACGCGTCTCATTTGCTTATTTGTTTTTTAACTACAAAAAATGGCGGTATATTACAACTTAATGGAGATTATCATATTGTAGATATGTATGAAAGAGAAGTAAAACTAAAATTAGAATACAATAGCAATAATAAAGAACTTTATGGCGGAAAATTACTTTAATTTAATGCAATTTCTACCAAAATAAAATATTGACATTATAAAAATTTAAAATAAAATTATTGCCAATAAAATTAAAATAAAATTTTAAAAATTTAAAAATAGGATAGCAAAATGAAAAATTTAATTATTTTATTTACAACTTTATTTTTATCGGTTTTAGTTTCCTGCGCTAATAATCAAGAATCGAAAAATTTAAATTCTTTTGAGGACAGAGAGATAGCTATAACTTTGGGAGGCGAACCGAGAACATTAGACCCGACTCTAAACTCTTTAAGTTTCGGCTCGATTTATATGATTCATTTTTTTGAAGGTTTGACTAAAAAAGACGGCAACGATAATGTTGTGGAGGGAATGGCGGAAAGCTGGGGCATATCGGCGAACGGACTCAAATATACTTTTCATTTAAGAACGAACGCAAAATGGAGCGATGGAAAACCCGTTGTCGCTTCCGATTTTGAATACGCTATAAAAAGAGCGGCTAATCCAAAAACTGCGGCTACTTATTCCCACATGCTTAATGTTATAAAAAATGCAAGTTTGGTAATAAGCGGAAATGCGGAAGTTGACGATTTGCAAGTTAGAGCGATAGACGATTATACTTTGGAAATTGTTTTGGAAAATCCAGCGCCTTATTTTTTGGAATATATATCCGTCAGCAGTCCTTATTTTCCCGTGCGAAAAGATATTGTGGAAGAGTTTGGGGACGAATGGAGCAGAAAACCAGAAACATATATAGTAAACGGACCTTATATTATGACGGAAAGAAAAACGGATGAAAAAATAGTTATGGAAGTTAATCCGAATTATTATGCGAAAGACGACATTATAGCGAAAAAAATAACCGTTCTTATAATGGACGATTCGAATACATCTCTTGCGGCGATGAAAAACGGCTCTTTACAATTTTCGGTTATAGAAGCGCCTATGGGAGAAATACCTTCTTTAATAAAAGAAAATTATATTTTACAAGAACCCGCTTACGGAATATATTTTTTAGAAATTAATTCCAAAAAAGGAGTTTTGACAAATAAAAATATAAGAAAGGCTTTGTCTCTCGCTTTCGATAGAAATTATATAATATCGAATGTAATAAAAATGAATCAAATACCCGCGGGAGCTTTCGTTGCAAATGGAATGAAAGATTATGGCGGAAAAGATTTTAGAGAAAACGGAGGAAATTATATCGATATCGATAATTATAAAAATAATGTGGAAGAAGCTAAAAGATTATTTGCGGAAGCTGGCTACCCAAACGGAGAAGGTTTTCCCGTTTTGGAGGTAAGAAGCACTCCGGGATATTTTACCGTTATATGCGAGGCAATACAAGAAATGTATAAAAATAATTTGGGTATAGATATATTGATTAAATCGGAAGAATATAATGTCACTTATCAAGCTATGGTTCAAAAAGACTTTGATTTGGCAAGAACGGGTTGGACTTCGGATTTCAGCGACCCTATGGCTATGCTTAATTTCTTTTCAAAAACAAGCGCGGTAAATCACTCAGGATTTGAAAACGAAGAGTTTAATAATTTATTGGAGTTTGCCGCAAAAACTCAAAACGAAAAAGATAGAATGGAAGCCTTGCATAAAGCGGAAGATATATTATTCGATTATATGCCCGTTATACCGATTATTTATAGAATGGACCCTTTTATGATAAGTCCAAAATTGAAAGGCGCTATATTTAATCCTTTGGGAAGATATAGATTTAATTACGCTTATATAGAAAAATGATAAATAAAAGAGATAGGATAAATATTTTATTCTATCTCTTGATTATAACTACTTTAATAATAATTTTAAGTTTAGTAAATTACTTTCCTGACAAAACGGCAAAAAATATTAAAGGAGATTGTCCGCTATTAGATAAAGCATGACTATGTCCAGAACGACATATAGTCATATCTCCAGCTTTAATCTCATACTGACTTCCGTCTTCATCCGTGTAAGTTCCAACTCCAGATACTATTAAATAACTATCTTCATTTCCTTCATGTTTATGAAGTCCAACCGAATCGCCTGGCATTAATGTCATATATCCCATTTCTTTTGTAGTAAAGTCTTTTGGGGCGTTATCTCTGACAAAAGCGTATTTTACGATTAAATCGCCGTTTCCTCCCGCCACTTGATTTCTATTGGTGACTTCCAATTCGTCTAAACTATAAACCGATGGTATAAAAGACGAGTGAATTTCGCTTGCTTCTTCGCTTACATTATTATCGCATCCGATAAAAAATAACGATAGAGAAGAAATTAGAATAAATGATTTTAAAATTTTAGTAAACATTTTAATTCTCCTTAAAAAATTAATATTATAAACATAATAACATTTTGAAAAAATATGTCAATAGTTTAATTTAAAAAAATTTATCGTTATAGCGAGATTTATTTGTAAATCAAAACGATTTAAATCAAATAAAGCCTATATTATAACGCTAATTTTCCGATAATAAACTAAATTAATTAAATCAAAAACGGAATTAAAACCATGAAAAAAATAATTACTTTTTTACTTTTATCAATTATCGTTACTGCAAATAATATTTATGCCAACGAAAAAGAAAGCATGATAAAATCGATGCAATTAAACGAATTTGAAGAAATTTCAATCGCCGATGAAGAATCGACAATGACATTCGAGGAATTGGCGGATTATTACGCAAGCATAATAACCGACAAAAAAGCGACTCCCGAACAGTTGGAAGCTTTGGGAAATATAATAAGATTATGGACGGATACGGTAAATAAAAATTTTACGAAAGAAGAATTATACGACAAATACGCCGTTTTGACTTCCACTTTATCGTCTATGTCGATTCATTTGATTTTGAGAATTGCGATAAAAGACAACAATATTCCGACAAAAGAAATTCAAAAAAATATTTACGATACGATTAATAATAAATTTATTCCATCGTTTGGAAAATTCAAAAACGAAGGATGGAAAACCGAATTTAATTTTTATGTTATAAATATGTCCGCCGCCGTTTGCAAATGGTATGAGGATAAATCAAAAAAATTGGATTATCCCGATTTCAAAGTATGGAGAGAAGGAAATTTTTAAATTATAAATCATTCTTTTAATTTACTCACGGAGGAAATAATAATGGAAAGTAAGGAAATAGAATTAATAGAAGAAGAACAATCTTCGGACAATTTGAAAAATTTAATATCCAAATATAAAGAACAAAATACCATAACGATAAAAAGCTCGAAAAAAATACAAGCCGTTTGATTTATTTATAATTTATTATATCATTTATCATAATATATGATTAAGGAGATTAATATGGCGGAGTTGCGTTATAATCAATTACTCGGAGATTATGTTATGATAGCGAGTCATAGGCAGGAGCGTCCGCAAATGCCTAAAGATTATTGTCCTTTCTGTCCGGGAAGCGGAAAAGTTCCAGATAGTTACGATGTTCTTTGTTATGACAACGATTTTCCCGCGCTTTCTTTCGACCCGCCTATTCCAGACGAAGTCGATAACGGAAAATTATTTATGGCGAAACCTTCAGTTGGAAAATGCGAAGTTATTTTATATTCTTCCGACCATAATACGACATTGCCCGAACTCTCCGTAGAACATATAACAAAACTCGTCAAATTATGGCAGGAGAGAATGGTTGCAATCGCCAAAAATAAAAAAATTAAATATATTATGCCGTTTGAAAATAAGGGCGAGGTTGTAGGCGTGACTATGCCTCATCCTCATGGACAAATTTACGGTTATAGTTGGATTCCTTTAAGAGTAAAAAGAAAAATAGAAATGGCTTTGTCTTATTATAATATTAATCAAAAATGTTTATTCGGAGATATGCTTAATCAGGAAATAGAAGACGGAAGGAGAATAATTTTTGAAAACGACCATTTTGTATGCTTTTTGCCTTTTGCGAGCGAATATCCTTACGGAATAATGATTATGCCCAAAAAAAATGTAATAGCGATTAATAATTTCAATAAAAAAGAAACCGTGTCTTTAGCCGATGCGTTGAAGAAAGCTACAATGACTTTAGATTTGCTTTTCGATATAAAATTTCCTTATATGATGTGTATGTTTAGCGCTCCAGTTAATGACGGTTTCAATTATAAAGATATTTGGCGTTATCATATAGAATTTTTCCCTCCAATGAGAAGCAAAGACAAACAGAAATTTAACGCTTCTTCGGAAACGGGCGCTTGGGCTTCATGCAATCCGACAAGTCCAGAGGCGATGGCTGCAAGTTTGAGGACGGCGTATTTTAGACAAATGGGAATGTGATAAATGTCGTTAAAAGTAACCGTAATTATTCCTCATAGAGTAGGCGAAAATATAGAAAATACTCTTGCGGGCATATATATGTCCGATTACGATAAAAACAAAATTGAGATTTTTCAAGCCGAAGGAACTCACCCGACTGTTCAGAGAAACGAATGCATAAAAAAAGCATCGGGAGATATAGTTTATTTTATAGACAACGATTCTATGGTAAATCCCGACAACATAAAAAAAGCGGTTGAAATATTTGAGAAAAACGAAAATGTGGCGATAGTCGGAGGTCCCGCGATTCATAAAACGAATTCTTCAAAAGAAAAATATATAGACAAATGCATGCGTTCTTATTACGCGGTTGGACCGATTGCTAACAGATACGGCGTAAATAAAACTTCATCTCGAGAAGGAACGGATAGGGATGTTATACTTTGCAATTTGTTTATAAGGCTTAATGTTTTGTTCGAGGCGGGACTTTTCAACGAAAGTTTATATCCTAACGAAGAAAACGCTTTGATAGACAAGATTCTTTCACTCTGTTATAAATTGATGTAT
>NZ_SJDU01000170.1 GCF_005518285.1 Brachyspira catarrhinii
AAAAGCATAATAAGATTGTAATTTTTTTGATATTCTTCATACGAATATCCTCCTTGAAAATAAATTTTTATTAAAAACATTTAAATAAATGTTTCTTGCGAAATTAAAATTTTGATTGAATATAGGCAATTCAAATAATAGTCGTTTAATTAAATTTGAAAAAAGTTTTTGCAATAGCAAAGTTAGACAAATTTTTATATTTGCCTTTTGAGAAATAAAAAAGTTTAAACTACTTGCTTCGCGGTTCGCGGTTCGCGGTTCGCGGTTCGCGGTTCGCGGTTCGCGGTTCGCGGTTTAACTATTAAAATATCATTTAGTAATTTAATTATCATAATGGTTAAATTATACAATATTTTGAATTTTTGTCAACAGTTTTACAAATAATTATTTAATCGCTTTTAAAATAAGTTATAAATCCTTGAAAAAATTGAAAATATATATTAAAATTATGTAAACTTAATCGGAGTTGTTTATATTTATGATAAATTTCAAAATTGTCGCCGTAATATTCGCTTGTTTTTATTTCGTTGTCCACGCTCAAGAAAGTAATTCGAATAATCAAAGAAATAATTTGGAAACGAATTTTCAATATATAAGAAACGAAGAGGAATCGAGAGCCGCTTATAATTTGGCGTTATTCTATAAAGAAAGAGCTTTAGCTTCAAAAACATTAAATCAAGATTCTATTAAAGATTTGGAAAGCGCAAAAATAATATTGGAAGAAGTTTTAAAATATATTCAAAATAACGAAGTCTATATTTCTTTGGCGGAAACTTACGAAGCTTTGGGAGAATATGAAGAAAGTTCCGAAATATACGACAAATTAATCGCCGAAAATCCCGAAGATGTTTATTTGCTTACAAGAGCTGCCGAAAGAAATATATTTTTAATCGGAGATTTTGAAAAAGCGAAATATTATCTTAATACCGCTTACGAAATAGATTATAACAATAACGATATTTTGATATTATTCGGATTTATTTATTATAGCGAAAGAGATTTTGAGAGAGCGGTTTTATATTTTGAGAAAGTCGTTTCAAGCAAAGGGGCAAGCAATAATTATATGGAATATTATAATTATTATTACGGAATGAGCGAATTTTATTTGAGCAGATTTGAAAGCGCTTTAAATAGATTAAAATTAGTAAATATGAACGATTTGAATCCCGTTGACAGATATAATATTTTGTATGGAATCGTAAAAAGTTATCAGGCTTTGGAAAATTATAAAGAAGCTTATTCGAATAGTTTGGCTACGGACGATACTTCCGATTTGACATTATTTTTAAGTTTTATGGCGGACGAATATAACAATGAAGAATTATTTTACGAAAACGAATTCTTGCCTAAAATTTTATCCATAATACAAACCGCAAAAAACGAAGGCTACGAAGCCGCTTTAAATATGATAGAAACGGATTTGGATAGAAGTGAAATAGATTTGGATATTATTCAAACTTATTATAAACTCGTTAATGAAGTAGGAAACGAAGAAAATAAAATTAACGCCGAAATGGATATTATATCTTTTTATTTGGCTTTAAAAAATATAGACGCTTTGCCCAATCATATAGACAAATTAATCGAATACGATAAAACCGAGAAATATAATAATCTATATTTGCAAGCGGCTTCAGAATTTCAAAATCAAAATAATTTTAAGATGGCAAAAGAAATGCTTGAAAAATATTTGGCTTTGAATAATAAAGAAATAAAAGAAAATGAATTGGTTTCGTTGGTTATTACGGCGATTGATATAAAAGAATACGATTTGGCTTTGCAGTCGATTGATAGATTTGAAAAAGAAAAATATTCTTATAGTTATTTGAGAGCTTATATTAATTTGCATAAAAACGAAATTGAAAAAGCGAATAATTTTTTGAACGAAGATTTAATTTATTTTGAAAATAATATTAAAAATAATAAATCGAATACGAGCGAATATAGATTAAATATTCCTTATATAACGGCAATGACAACTACTAATACGAATTCAATAACGGAATATGTTAATTTTATTTATTCTATGGATACGAATTCTGCAAATAATATTAACAGCATGGCTTGGGTTTTAATCTATTTGGGAATCGATATTGACAGAGGAATAGAACTTTCAAAAAAATCGATTCAAATATCGCCGAAATCTCCGCACTATTTGGATACTTTGGGTTACGGATATTATAAGAAAAAAGATTACGATAACGCGCTTAAACAATTGCTTAAGGCCGCTTTATATGTGGACGATAATTCAAAAGCGGAAATATATTTGCATTTAGCGGATGCATATTACGATAAAAACGACTTTAAAAACGCTTTGAAATATTATAGAAAGTCAATTTCTTCTTTATATAAAGATTTTAATTTTATTAATTTTGAAGAAGAGAGAATAAAAAATAGAATAGAAACTATAAACAAAAATTTAGAATAAAAAAAATTAAATAAAGATTTTAAGGAGTAAAAATGATTACGCGAATAAGCCAAAAAATATTATTTATATTTATAATTTTAATGATTTTAATTCAAACGGTTTTCTCTCAAAATGAAGAAAACATAATGAAAGAAGCCTTTGACAGATTTTCAAAATCTCCATTTTCTTCAATATATTCTACGGGAGGAGCGTTTTACAGCGGAGACGATGTCGACCAAATGCCTATGCTTATTAATTATTACATGAACGGAACGAGCAAATATTTAAAAGCGGTTGACGGACTTTTTGGTAGCGCTATAATGGACGCTCAAGTTATTAGAAATCAAATGACTTTAAATATTGCCGAAGAGGACGCTCCGATAAAAGACAATTTTAATAATTTTTATTTGGAAGCTCCAATAATGCGATTTCCGAAAGTTTACGCCGATATATTGGATTATAAATTTATAGATTTGGATAAAACAATAGTAAGCAGTAATATAACATTGGGCAATAATTGGCATACTCTAAAAATAGAATATAGAGACAGAATCGACACGATAGTATTTTCGGCTTCGACTTATAGAATAAGAAATATGTCGATTGCATTTATGAATAATTTAGTCGATATAACTTTAGGCTCTTATACTACCGTTAATAATATTCCTTATCCTAAAGAATTTATAATTAAAAGTTCAAGCGACAAAAGAGAATTGCGTTACAATATAACTAATGTTTTAATTGGAAATGGCGCAAAAAGAGAAGCGGGTAAATTAGGCTGGTAAATTTTACTTAATATGTATGAAGAATATTTTGATTTTTTGAATATAGATTATCAAAAGAAAGTCGATTTGATAAAATACGCATCTTTGGTTATGGATTATAATAAAAATATCAATATAACGGGAGCGGAAAATATAGAAGATTTTATTAAAGAACATATTATAGATTCTCTGCTCGCTTTGAATATATTTAAGAATTGCGACAATATTATAGATATTGGTTCGGGAGCGGGACTTCCTTCTATTCCTCTGTCGATAATTTACGAAAATAAAAAATTTACTTTATGCGAATCGAAAAATAAAAAAGCCGATTTTTTAGATATGGCAAAAAAAGAACTTTTTTTAAATAATATTGAAATTAAACGCATGAATGTTTACGAGATAAAAGAAAAATACGATACGATAACGGCGAGAGCTTTTTCGGATATGAAAACTTTATTAAAAATATTTAAAAGATTGAAACATAAAAATTCCGTTTTGATTGCGTATAAAGGAAAATTGGATAAAATAAAAGAAGAACTCGAGGAAATTAAAAATATTGAAAAATATAATTTTAAAATAAAAAATTTGAATAATAAAGAAAAAGAAAGAAATATTGTAATCATTAAATAAATATTTTTTAAAAAGGATTTATATGCTTTATATTGCCGCAAGAGATATTGGAAATTATAAAGACAATACCGAAAGATTAAAAGAGATTCTGATTAAAAGCGATTTGATTTTAGTCGAAAGTTTTAGAGAAGCGACAACTCTTTTTAAGGTTTTAAATATAAATATTGAAAGAGAAAAATTAATCGAATTTAGCGAACATACTAAACAAAAAGATATTTACGAAATAATAGAAAAAATTTTAAATTGCGAAATTTCGACTTTAATAAGCGACTGTGGAACTCCCGTATTGGAAGACCCGGGAAAAATTTTGCTCGAATATTGCTACTCGAATAATATAAAGGTAAGCCCGATTCCCGGAGTAAGCGGCATAACGGCGGCTATAATGTGCTTGCCTTTTAATTTCAAAGAATTCTATTATGCGGGACTTCTTTCGAGAGACGATAAAGAGAGGGAAAGAAAATTAATATATTTAAAAAAATTGAATATTCCAATTATAATTTTAGACACGCCCTATAGAATGAATAAAGTATTGAACGCGATTAAAAAAGTTTATTCAAAAAATAAAATTGTCGGACTTTGTTTGGATTTGACTACCGAAAAAGAAGAAATAATAATAGACGAAATTGGAAATATATGCGAAAGATTCAATAAAAATAACGATAAGAATAAAAGAGAATTTGTGATTGTTATAAGTTGAATTATTTTTTATAATATCTATTCATAATATCGTCAAATATTTTGCAGGCTTCCAAAAGTATATAATCGCATCCGTTTGTCGGACTTCTATATTTTTCGACTAAAGGAATGCAATTAATCTCTCCCATTTTTTCTTTAAATCTCGTTATAAATTCCAATTCTATTTCTTTCAAAAACGAACTTTCATGTCCTTTTTCTATTATAAAAGCCTTTGAAAAAGCCATTATACATCCCGTTATTATACCGCAAGTGATTCCGATTCCCATTCCTCCTCCGAAACCCGCCGCCAATTTCAAGTCGTTTTTATCTATTCCTAAATCGTATATTTTATTAGCTCCGTATAATATTTTTTCCGCGCAATTTAAATCTTCCGCTTTGCCGAAACCTGAAGATAAA
>NZ_SJDU01000171.1 GCF_005518285.1 Brachyspira catarrhinii
GATTATAAAACTCCTTTAATGTATGCGGCTTTTTTGGGAAAAGTGGAAATAGCGGAAAAACTTTTGGATAATAAAGCGGATGTTAAAGCGGTAGACAGCATAGGAAGAAGCGCGTTAATTCATGCTATAATACAGGGAAATATCGACATCATAGAATTGCTAAAAAGCAGAGGAGTTTCTTTGGAAAGCAAAAGCTCGAATAATATAACTCCTTTAATGTGGGCGATTATATACGATAATTTGAAATCGGTTAGATATTTGATTCAAGATAATGTAAAAGTTTTGGAAGAAAAAGATGTTAACGGATGGAACGCTTTTATGTTCGCATGCGCAAAAGGTTATTTGGATGTCGTTAAATATATATTAAAATTCTCTCCGAATATCATAAAGAAAAAAAGCAATAGCAACGAAACGGCTTTAATTGTCGCAGCCGATAACGGAAAAGCGAATATAGTAAAATATTTGCTTGAAAACGGAGCGATTAATCAAATAGAAGAAAAAACTGCAAAAGGATTTACCGCTTTGTCTTTGGCTTCGGAGTTCGGACATATAGATGTTTGCGATATACTTTTAAATTATTACGATGAAAAAGGTTTTGAAAGAGAATATAATATAGCGAAAGAAAAAGGCAATAAAAAGATAATCAAATTGCTTCAAAACAAATTAAAATCGAATTAAATTAAATAATCAAATGATTGATAAAAATAAAAGAGAGCGTCTTGGCGAATTAGGAATTTTCTTAACGGCTTTAATTTGGGGATATAGTTTTGTCGCCGTCAAAGTCGTAGTTGAAAAAGTTCCGCCGTTTTATTTGGTAGGTTTCAGAAATTTAATTGGCGGATTATTCCTCGCTTTAGTATTTTTCAAATATTTCAAAAGAACGAAATTAAAAGATATATTGCTTTCGCTTCCCGTTGGAATAGCTTTATTTTTGGGTTTCTTTCTTCAAACTATGGGCTCTCAATTCATAACCGCATCGAAAGTCGCTTTCTTCACTGGCTCGAATGTTATATTCGTTCCGTTTTTGGTTTGGATTATCTATAAAAAACGTCCGCATATTTCTTCGTTTGTGGCGGCAATAATAACGATAATCGGCTTATATTTTCTCACTTTAGCCAACGGATTAAACGAAGTAAAAATTGGAGACTTATTCGCTCTTTTATGCGCGGTAGTTTTCGCTATTCATTTGGTATTGATAGACGCTATAATCGAATATGTAAACGGAATCCTTATGGCAATTTGGCAACTTATAATAGCGGGAATAATATCTTTGGCTTTCGCTTTAATGACAAAAACTCATGTAAATACGGAAATTCTTTTAAAAGAAACGGAAATAACAATATCTTTTTTATATTTGGCTATCGGAGGTTCGGGACTCGCGTATTTGCTTCAAACCGTCTCTCAAAAATATGTTTCGGTAAATAAAACGAGCATTTTATTAAACATGGAAGCTTTTTTGGGAGCTTTATGCGGAGTAATATTTATGGGAGATAAACTTACTTTTAATTTCGTTTTCGGCGGAATTTTGGTAATATCGGCAATATTCATCTGCGAGCTTGGGAATAATTCAAAGCCCAATTAAATTGAATTTTCAAAATAAATATAATTTACTATTGATAATTAAATTAAAAAGTATATCATAAATAAAATGAATAATACGATAAAAAAAATATTGATAAAAATTTTAATAATAAGTTTGTTTCCAATATTGCTTTATTCTCAAACGGCAAACGATAATTTTAAAGAATTATATTCAAAAATGAAAGAAAAATATTCTTTGATTTATCCAAAAACTTTCGAGGCTTATATTGAAGGAAAAATTGTGGAGAGGCAAATTTCGACAATTCCAGAAAGAAATTACGCTTCTACAAAAGATAAAATTAAATTGAAATTCGTTTTCGCGCAAGGAACAAAACCGACAATGACGCTTGAAAATGTCGACAGTTTTTATAGAAATATGTTTTCAATATTCGAGGGAGTTTTGGAGACTACGGGATTTTACGCGGTTGTGGGGAACGCCCAAAATTTCAATTCTTTTTCGGACAAATTTATTTTCGAAGATTTGAAAGAGGAAAAAGAAAAATATAAAGTATCGTTAAGAGCGAAAGGAGAAGATAAAGATTACAGCGTGACTTATACGATAGATAAAGAAAGTTTATTAATTGAAAGAGCGGAATATTACAATAAAAAATCAAAAATATACGATGCGGAAATTTTATATATAAATATTGAAAAATACATTCTCCCAGAAATTATAAAATATAGAAGTTTGGACGGAGCGGTTAACTCGGAAATAAAATTTACGGAAATTAAAATTTCTTAAAAAATAGAATTTTAAAATAAAATTTTATCTGAAAAATTTTCTATCCAAATAATCTTTCGATAATCTTAAAACGAACGGGCGTCCGTGAGGGCAGTTTGTTAAAATGTTTTCTTTTTCGAGCAAGTCGAGTAAAATTTGAATGTCGTTGTTTGAAAGTTTATCTCCAGCTTTCGGGGAATATTTGCATGAGATGACGCTGCAAGTATGTTTTATAAGTTTTTCCAAAGAATTATTTTCGCCTTTTGAAATATAAATATCAAAAATATCTTTAATCATTTTTTCTATTTTTTGGTTTTTCGGCATATAAATCGGAACTTCTTCGATTATCACGCTGTCTTTTGAATTCGTTTCAAATTTTATTCCGATTGATTCTATGGTTTCTTTATAATTATTTAAAATATCAATTTCGTAATCTCTATATTCTATTTCGCATGGCGTTAATAATTTTTCGTATTCCAATTTTCCGTTTGTTAAGGTTTTATAAATTCTCTCGTAATTTAATCTTTCGTAAGCGGCATGCTGGTCTATTATAAACATTTCCTCTCCTCTTTCGGCGATTATGTAAGAAGAAAATATTTGTCCTACGGCTTTCGTATATTCTCCGAATTCTCTTTCGGCAATATATTCGCTTATTTTATAAGATTGATAATTATTATCGTAATTACTATAATTATTATAATTGTTTTGATTATTATAATTATTATAACTATATTTATCGTTTGTGGAATATTCTTTTATATTTTGAATTTTAAAAGTCGGAGTTGAATCAATATCCGTTTCTATATTAACCGAACTAAAAGAATTTCCTTCGTTTACTTTATTAAATATTTCGTTATAAATCATAGAGGAAATTTCTCTTTCGTTTTTTATTCTCACTTCTTTTTTACTCGGATGAACATTAACATCGATTTTACCGCAATCGACATCTATATAAAAAAAGAAAAACGGATATCTATCTCTCGGAATCGCGTTCGCGTAAGCGTTTTTTATAGCGTAATAAATCACTCTGTTTTCTATCGGGCGATTATTTAAAAATATAAAACTATTTTTCCGCATAGACTGACTGATTTTTGAATTTGAAAACAAGCCGTAAATTGAAACATTTTCTTTTTCCATATTCGTTTCTATAAGATTTGAAAATATATTATTGTCGTCCAAATAATCTTCGATTCTCTCTTTCAAACTATTAGCCTTCAAATAGGAATTAACGATTTTGTCGTTATTTTTTAATCTCATTGAAATATTCGGCTGAACCAAAGCCTCCGTATCGAAAACTTCTTTTATAAGATAAAATTCTCTTGTAGTATGTTTTAAGAATTTATATCTCGCTGGAATATTGAAGAAAAGATTTTTAGCGATTATTTTCGTTCCTTTTGAAGCCGCAGCAGGTTTATGCTCTATTATTTTTCCCGCCTCGACAATTATCTTTCCTCCGTTATTTTCGTCCGCAGTTTTTGAGACAATTTCCAAATTTGTAACATCCGATATTGAAGCCAAAGCCTCGCCTCGAAATCCTAAAGTATAAATAGAATTCAAATCTTCTATAGAATAAATTTTACTCGTGGCATGATGAGTTATCGCAAGCGGAAGTTCTTCGAATCTTATTCCTTCTCCGTTATCTTCCACAATCATGCTTTTTATTCCCGCATCTTCAACGGAAACATCTATATTATCCGCGCCCGAATCTATAGCGTTTTCCAAAAGTTCTTTAAGCATGGAAGCTGGACGCTCTATAACTTCGCCCGCCGCTATACGATTAGCAACCGACTGAGGCAATTTCATTATTTTTTTATTCATTGCGACTATTGATTAGAAAATTCTATTTTATATAATCTTCTCTTCCCAAAACTTTTGCCAAATGTTGTATAATGGTTTGTCTTTGAACGGGTTTTACCACATAACCGTCTATTTTTAATTTTAAGAATTCGCTTAAAACTCCCTTATTGGCGTAAGAAGTAACGACTATAACTTTTCCCTCGTAATTTAAAGCTCTTATTCTTTTTAATAAATCGATTCCGTTCATTTGCGGCATTTCAAAATCAATCATTAATATATCGGGCTTATCCGCGGATTCTTTTAATTGCTTAAGCGCCGACATAGCTCCGTCCGCCTCGAGCATAACATTAAAATCTTCCGAAAGAAGTATTTTTTTTTCAGCTATACGAATCGTGCTTGAATCGTCCACTATCATTACATTATATTGTTTTCCCGTTTTTGTATTTACTCCAAGCGGATATGATGCCATAATAATTTCCTTTAATAATTTATTAATATTTTTTATTTAATATTTTCAATATTTTTACTAAATAATTTATAGTATTTAAACATAATTGTCAATCGCTTTTTATTGACAATAATCAAATTTTTTAATATAAAATATTGCCTAAAATTTATTAATCTAATATTTTGACAAATTAAATTATTCTGTTATAATATATCTATGAATAAGAAACCTTTTAATGCATTGAACGATTTTTTTATCAGGTATTTCTTCACTGACAAAGGAGGCGAAAAAGTTTTGCTCGATTTTATAAACGCAGTTATGATTAGCGCGGACATG
>NZ_SJDU01000172.1 GCF_005518285.1 Brachyspira catarrhinii
AAAAATTATATGAAAGAAACTTTTCCCGTTTTGAATTATGTTTTTTACGCAAAAGTGTCGGCAACTCGAAAAAAAGACGCCGAAAAACTTTTATCGCTTGCAATTAGAGTGGCTAAAACGAGAAGACAAAAATTTGAAACTCATTCGCTTACCGAAACTTTTGTTCGAGCTACAAGAGAATACACGATAACTGCTGGAGGAAATCCTTTTAAGATTTTTTACGCCACTCAAACGGGAATCAATCCGCCAGCTTTTGCGATATTTTGCAATCATCCTCAAAAATTAAATTCTCATTATAAAAGATATTTGGAAAATAAATTCAGAGAGATATTCGATTTTAGAGGAACTCCGATAATTCTTAATTTCAAAAAAAGAGGAAAAAAAGAAAGTTAACTAAAAAAAGTTAATTAAATAAATAAAATATAAAGAGAGGCAAAAATGAATATAACGATAAAAATAATTATAAGCGTCTTAATTTCTTATTTAATCGGAGCGATTCCGTTTTCGTTTATAATCGGAAAAGCGAACGGGCATGATGTGAGGCATGAAGGAAGCTCAAATCCCGGGGCAAGCAATGTTTTAAGATTATGCGGAAAAAAAGCGGGAATACTCGCTTATTTCTGCGATATTGGAAAGGGAATAATTGCCGTTTTGATTCCTTCGTTTATATTGAAAGGACAAAATAATATTTTAATTATATGCGGAGTCGCGGCGATAATCGGGCATGTATTTTCAATATTTTTAGGTTTCAAAGGCGGAAAGGGAGTCGCCACAAGCGCGGGAACTATGTTTATGCTTGCTCCGATAAGTTTGATTATAACGATGATATTTTTCTTTATAGGTTTATTCGCTTCAAAAAAAACCGTTGCAATCGGAAGCACGGTTGGAGCGATAATATTTCCGATTGTTTTAACGGTTTTATATTTTAAGATTAATTTTTTATATAGAATATTTTTTAATATAGATTATAGATTCCTACTTCCGATAACGATACTTTTGGCTTTGTTTATAATAATCAAACATATACCGAATTATAAGAGATTATTAAAAGGCGAAGAAAATAGTTTTTCAAAAAAATAATTAAATATAAAACGAAAAACTTTTTTAATCGCCTAAAATAATTTAAATTTACTATTTAGATTAAATTTATTTGCCGAATACCGCTTCGTAATCTTTTTTAAATTTTTCTATTCCTTGTTCGGTTAGAGGATGTTTCGTCATTTGCTCTATAACATTATAAGGAACTGTGGCAATATCCGCTCCCGCTAACGCGCATTCGGTGACATGTATCGGATGTCTAACGCTTGCGGAAATTATCTCGGTGTCAATATCATGCGTATCGAAAATATCGGCTATCGTTCTTATAAGTTCGAGTCCATCGGTGGAAATATCGTCCAATCTTCCCAAAAACGGAGATACATAAGTCGCGCCCGCTCTTGCGGCAAGCAAAGCCTGATTGGCGGAAAATATTAAAGTGACATTCGTTTTTATTCCTTCTTTCGACAAAACTTTAACCGCTTTCAATCCTTCAACGGTCATAGGAATTTTCACTACCATGTTTTTATGAATCTTGGCAATCTCTCTCGCTTCGACAATCATATCTTCCGCTTTAATCGTTGTAGCTTTAACTTCGCCCGAAATAGGACCGTCAACAATAGAAGTAATTTCTTTAATAACATCGTTAAAATTTTTTCCTTCTTTCGCTATCAAAGACGGATTTGTAGTCACTCCGCAAATTACTCCCATATCGTTGGCTTTTTTTATATCTTCGACATTCGCAGTGTCAATAAAAAATCTCATAAAATTTTCTCCTAATAATTAACTTATTTTTATTTGTTATTATAAATTATATAATTTATAATAATTTTATCAATCGTTATTCGTATAGATTGCTTTACCTCTGTTGAGGCTCGCAATGACAGTTTTTTTATTTGACAAATATCAACCCTCTTATATACTTTATAAATGAAAAAATCTAATAATCCTAATAATGAAAAACCTTATTATTCTTTCTCCGATTATACGAAAAATAAATTTAAAATGAAAGTCGGCAAAATTTCAATAAATACGAATTTCGGTTGCGCTCATAAATTAAACGATGGAGGATGCCGATTTTGTAATTTGGAAAGTTATAAACCTCCTTACATTAAAGAGGATGACATAAAAAATCAATGGCTAAACGGAGTAAAAAATTATAAAGAAAGATACAAAAAATATTACGGTTATTTTCAGCTTGGAACTCCGCTCTCAAAATTTGCCTCGAAAGAATCTTTATTTTACGCGAACGAATTGATAAAATTTGACGATTGCGTTGGGCTTATGTTCGGGGCAAGAAGCGATATGCTCGAAGAAGAAACTTTGAAAAACTTAAACGATTTGGCAAGAGTAAACGATAAAGAGATTTGGCTCGAAATCGGACTTCAATCTTCCAACGATGAAACTTTACGCTTTATAAATAGAGGGCATAATTATTCGTCTTTCGTATATTCGATTAATAATATAAAAGAAAATTATAAAAATCTTATAATCTGCGTTCATATAATTTTTGGGCTTCCGAAGAGAATCGAAAATAATAAAATAATACTCGAAGATAAAAACGATATGATTAAAACGATTAAAGATATTTCAAAATTAAAAATTGACGCCGTGAAATTTCATCAACTCGATATAGTGAGAGGAAGTTATTTTGAAAATATTTATAATCGATACGATTTTCCGACATTGGACGAAGATTTTTATATAGAATTAATTTCGGAGGTTTTGGGATTTACGAGAGAAAATATAATAATAGCGAGACTAACGGGCGACAGTTTGGGCGACACTTTGATAGCGCCGAAGTGGAAAAAATCGAAAGGAGAAATTATAAATTCGATAATAAAAAAAATGAATGAAATGAATATTAAACAAGGAGGCTTATTAAAAACTAACCTTTAGGAAGCAATCTTAAAGGGTCGATAGGCATACCCAAATACGATATTTTAAAATAAAGTTCGTTTTTGTTTATCATTCCCGTCTCGCCTATATTTCCTATATAATCTCCCTTGTTTACTATATCCCCCGCTTTAACTTTCGCATCCGACAAATGAGCGTAAGCCGTAGTGTATCCGTTTTTATGTTTTATGATAATTACTTTTCCGAAACCTCTTATATTGTCCGAATATTCCACAATTCCGTAATCTGCGGCAACGACTTTATCTCCCGCTTTACCAGAAATATTTATTCCTCTGTTTGCCAAATTATTTTCATCCGTTCCGTATTTTGAAACTATGCTTCCTCTGTATGGAAAAATAAAAGAACTTTCGGGCAAATCGTCAAAGTCGGTATAAGTAGTTTTCAATACTTTAACTTTCAAAGTAGCGCCTGCCTGCAAAGTATAATTATTCAAATCTTTTATATCGTTTAATTTAAGCAAATCGGATAAAACCATTTTATGATTTCGAGCTATAGAATATAAAGTGTCTCCTTTTTTAACCGAATAAGTAGAATCAACTAAAGCTGTTTTTTTATCTTTTTCGGCGTAAACTTTTATTATCTCGTCAACTTTAATTATAGATTTGTCGTTTAATCCGTTCAAAGAATATATTTCCACCAAATCCATCCCTTTTGCGAGCGCAATTTCGCTTAAAGTGTCGCCTTTTTTGATTTTATAATTTTCGATTTTTCTGTATTCTCTCTTTGAAGTAGAGTTTTGATTATTAAGATTATTATTTAAATTCAAATTTACTTTATTATAGACTTTTATATTGTCCCCGATTTTAAGCAAATAATTTCTATTTAGTCCGTTTAATTCGAGCAGTTCGTTTAACGACATAGAATTATTTATCGCTATTGCCGAAAGCGTGTCGCCTTTTTGGACTTTATAAACCGAAGTTATTTTTTTAGCGTCTATCGTATTATTTTGATTCTTTTTTTGAGGGAATATTTTTAATTTTTCGCCGATTTTCAATTTGTATTTTAATGGAGATTCTATATTGTTTATTCTTAAAAAATCGTTGACGGGAGTGTCGCTGTCGAACGCGATTCCAAAAAGAGTGTCTCCGCTTCTAACGGTATATATTTCAAAATTATTATCATTATTATTTTGATTATTCGCTTCGATTTCTTTTTTTATATTTTCTACTAAATTTCTATCAACCGAATTTCCGTATGAATTTTTTTCATTTTCTTTAATCGAAACTTTTTCAATATTATTATTCGCTACTTTTAAAATCTCTCCGACTTTAAGATTGTATTTATTGAAATCTTTTATATTATTTATCGCGCAAAATTCGCTTGCGGACATTCCATGCGAAAATGCGATTCCAAGAACGGTGTCTCCGCTTTTCACTTTATAATTTTTATATGATTTAGATTTGTCGACATCAAAAGCGTAGGATTTATTTACCGAATCGAAAACCAAACTATATTCTTTTTCTTTTACTTTAAGCGTCTCTCCGATTTTAAGATTATATTTATCGGCGTCTTCGATATTGTTTAATTTCAAAAATTCGCTTGCCGACATTCCATGCGAAAAAGCGATTCCGTATAAAGTGTCCCCGTTTTCTACTTTATAATTTATATAATTTTCCCCGAATAGAGAATAAGATAAAATTGAAACCGCAAATATTTTTAAAATATTATTTTTTATCATACAATCAATTATTAATTATCCATTTCAAAAGTTTCATCAACTGGCGGGTCGGAAGGAATTATAATTACATTCGATTCTTTGACGCTTGCCATCTCTGGTCCTTTTTTCATTTTTTCCACAAACTCTTCTATTTCTTTTTTAGTTTCCAAATAACCTATTATTTCAACCGAACCGTCATAATTATTCCAAACAAACTTTTGAAATGGATAATTAATAATTGATTGTATG
>NZ_SJDU01000173.1 GCF_005518285.1 Brachyspira catarrhinii
ACATTCCTCGAGATACATGTCCATGAAGTTTGCTTACTCCGTTGTTTTCAGCGGACAGATTCAAAGCTAAAACCGTCATACAAAAATCTTCTTTTTCGTCATCGGGATTTATTCTTCCAAGTTTAAGGAATTCGTCCATCGTCATATCGATTTGTTTCACATAATCGGCAAAATATTTTTTAATCATTTCTATAGGAAATACATCGTTTCCAGCTGGAACGGGAGTATGAGTTGTAAACACATTCGAGCTATAAACGACTTCTCTTGCCGAATTTCTATCCAATTTGTCGTCAACCATTAATTGCCTGATTCTTTCGAGAGACAAAAACGCGCTATGTCCTTCGTTCATATGGTGAATTGTAGGTTTTATTCCCAACTTCTTTAACGCTTTAATTCCGCCGATACCGAGCAAAATCTCCTGTTGAATTCTCGTTTCAAGGTCTCCGCCGTAAAGTTGAGCGGTAATATCTCTGTCTTCAACGCTGTTTTCTTCAATATTAGCGTCCAAATAGTAAAGTTGTATTCTTCCTATATTAGCTTTCCATATTTGAGCGTAAACTTTTCTCCCTGGCAAATCTACATCGACTTTCATAGTTTCGCCGTTTGAATCTAAAACTTTTTCCAACGCCAAATTAAAAAAGTCGTTTTCTATATCGAATTCTTGTTGCCAGCCGTCCGCGTTCAAATATTGTTTAAAATATCCTTTTCTGTATAAAAGCCCAACCGCAACGAAAGGCAAACCCAAATCGCTTGCAGATTTCAAATGGTCGCCCGACAATATTCCAAGCCCGCCCGAATAATTTGGCAAAGATTCATGAAGTCCGTATTCAAAAGAGAAATAAGCTATTTTTTCATTTTCCACTTTTTGCGAATCGTCCAAACTTGCATACCAAGTCTCTTGTTTCATATAAGTTTTAAACTCATCGTAAACTTCCGCCAAATTCATCATCGCAGCATCGTCATGAATCATATTGTAAAAACATTCCTGCGAAGATTCTCCCAACACTCTTATAGGATTATGGTCTTTTTTGTCATAGTTATCTATATCTATAGACCTTAATAAATTTACAGCTTTTTGATTCCAGCACCACCAAAAGTTTTTTGTGATTTCCAATAATGGCTCTAATTCTTTAGGAACAGATGGGGAAACCATATACTTGTTTATTTTCATTATTACACCGCCTTTGAAAATAGTTTTTATTTTAATATTATCTTTTGATTATACAATAACTTAATAAAAAAATCAATGAATTTTTAACGAATTATATAACTTTCTAATAATAATTGAATATCGGATTTTCCGCCAAATCTGTTAATTTTTAATTTATAAAAAATATCTATATGATTTGAATTTTCAAATTTTTTCGCTTCTTCCTCGTTTGAATCCCATAGAATCGCGATTATATTTTTTTCATTTTGATTAACTTCCATTTTAAGATGCAATTTATCGTTTTTTGGCAATCGAATTACTTTTGCAACTTTAACATTATTTGAATAAAATATCGGTTCTTCGTTTGAAACTCCGAAAGGCTCGAACAATTCTATAGTTTCAGCAAGTTTGATGTCAATATATTTGAAATCCAATTTTATGTCGTAATTTTTAATTTCTTTTTCGGAAGACTCGGAATCATTTTCCAAAGAATATTCCATTATTTTTTTTGCAAATTTATCGAATTTATCAATATTCAAACTAAATCCAGCGGCGTTTTTATGTCCGCCGAATTTATTTAAATAAACGCTCGCAAATTCAAGCATTTCCCTCGCGTTATTATTTCCCGCGCTTCTTATACTTCCCGTGCAAGTTTTTTCTTCTTCGTCTTCATGCAAAATAATCGCCGTTTTTCCGAACTCGTTTAAAACTTTTCCCGCTATTAATCCCGTCAGTCCCTGCTCGATTTCCTTGCTTTTTACCAAAATCAAAGGCATGGATAAACAATCGTTATTTTTTATATATTCGCTCACTATATTAAAACATTCGTCAGTCAAAGATTTTCTCGTTTCGTTCATATTATAAATTTCTTCCGACAATTTCAAAGCTTCTTCTTTCAATTCGGAAGTTAAAAGTTGTAAGGCGTATTCGGGTTTATTCATTCTTCCAGCGGCGTTTATGAAAGGCGCTAATTTCCAGCCGATAGTTTGAGTGTCAATTTTTGTATTTAATAAATTTATTTTTTCTAAAATAATATTATATCTAATATGCGGAGGTTTTGACAATTCTTCCAAAGCGCATTTTATATAAGCTCTGTTTTCTTCTATAACGGGAACGACATCGGCAACCGTTCCGAAAGCGACTAAAATAGATTCTCTTTTTAAATAATTTTGCATCTGTTTTTGACTTATATAAAACATTCTTTTAAATATTTCCATTTTTATTATCAAATCTCTATATTCAAAATTTTCGTATTTATAAATATTTACATTTAAAGCAAGCGCAAATTCTTCGAGAGTTTTGAAATTTTTTATATTCACATTTCCATAAACCACTCCAAGCTGCAGTAAATCGTAAACTTTTTCGTATTCGGGCAAAAACATTTCGTATTTTTCAAATATTGATAATAATCTTTTTAATCTCTCTTCGCCCCCCGTTAAAACCAATATAGCTCCATCTCCCTCGAACATATAGCTTGCAATTTCTTCCAATATTTCCTCTTCGGTTAATAATTCGTCATAATAATCTGCGTAAATAGATTTGTAGGAATTTTCATTTTCTTTTAAAATCTCAAATCCCAGAGGTTCGTTATTTGGGACAAAATTTGTCGTTTTTAGCGCTTTTATTTTTTTTAATATATTATTTTTTTTATCTATTTCATAATCCAAAACTATAATATCTTTATTGTAAATTTTTGTATATGATAAAACGAAAGCCTGCATCATCTTAAAAGCGACAGCGCAACCAGAAAAATTTTTTGAAACGAATCCCGTATTTGAAAGTTTTGGATTAAATATGGCATAAGCGTTAGGCAATATTTCTGGTATATCATGATGGTCGGTTACTATTATATCTATAGAATTTTCTCTGGCAAATTCAACCTCTTCGACATTCGATATTCCGCAATCTACCGTAATAATCAAACTTGTTCCAGAATTCGCGTATTCTTCGATTACCGATTTTGAAAGCCCGTAACCCGTAGAATGATTAGGGACAAAAGCCTCGACATTTTTTGTAACTGATTTTAAGGTATTATATATTATGGACGCCGCCGTGATTCCGTCCGCGTCTTTATCTCCGTAGATTAATATTTTTTCTCCGCTTTCTATAGCTTCTTTTAATCTGTCGACAAATATATTCATATCTTTTACTGAAAACGGACTTGAAAGCGAATATATATCTTGAAAGAAAAAGTCGAATATATCGGATTTTGTTTTTATTCCTCTTAAATCGAGCAAATCTTTTATTATTGGATTCAAATTATTTATATCAATTTTATTATTATTTTGCATATTAAAAAATAAGAACCTTTAGAATTTGTTTCGTATAGTATATTTTGTTTTTTGTATTGTTTCAAGTATGATTTGTCATTTTCTCTAACAGGAAAAAATAACAATACTTTTTAAAAAATATTTGACAGCAATTAATTTTTATTATATAATTTATAACGATTATAAATAATAATTAATAAATAAAATAATAAATTTTTTAATAGAGGTGCAATATGTCTGGACACTCCAAGTGGGCAAGTATTAAACATAAAAAAGCCGCAAACGATTCAAAAAAAGGAAAAATTTGGTCTAAAATAGCGAAAGAAATAACAATAGCCGTTAAAGAGGGAGGAAGCCCCGACCCCGCGCAGAATGCAAGATTGAGAATGGTTATAGTTAAGGCAAAAGGAACGAATATGCCGAACGATAATATAGACAGAGCGATAAAAAGAGGAGCTGGCGGAGGAGACGGAGCCACGATAGAAGAAATATCTTACGAAGGTTATGCCCCAGGCGGAGTGGCGATTATAGTGGATGTAGCTACCGATAATAAAAATAGAACCGCTGCGGAAATAAGGTCGATATTCAGTAAAAACGGCGGAAATTTGGCGGAAAACGGAAGCGTATCTTGGCAATTTAAGAAAAAAGCTATCGTTATGATTCCTTCGGCTGGAAACACGGAAGAAAATTTAATGGATATAGTTTTGGACGCTGGAGCGGAAGATATAGAACAGGACGGAGAAGTATTTACGATAACGGGACCTATGGAATCTCTATCTTCAATAGTCGATGCGTTAAAAGAAAAAGGAATAGAACCCGAAAGCGCCGAAATAGTTCGAGTGGCGGATAACAATATGACTATAGCGGAAGCCGAAGCGAAAAAAGTAATGAAAATTCTTTCTTTGTTCGAAGACCATGACGATGTTTCGGCAGTCGCCACTAATTTGGAAATTACCGATAATCTTATAGAAGAATAACATTTTACAAAATCTATAATGATAACATTAGGAATAGACCCGGGATTTGCAAGATGCGGATACGCTTTTATAGAATCTAAAAATTCAACTTACAAAATAGTCGATTGCGGACTCATAGAGACTTTTCAAACCGAAGAATATAATCAAAGACTAAAAAAAATATTTGATGAATTAAACGATTTGATAATAAAATATAAACCCGATAACGCCGCTATAGAAGAATTATTTTTTTCAAAGAATTCAAAAACCGCTCTAAAAGTTGCGGAGGCGAGAGGAATCATAATACTTGCCTTGACTATTAAAAATATAGATTTTACGGAATATAAACCAAAAGAAGTAAAATCTCAAATAACTGGAAACGGAAATGCAAATAAAGGCGCCGTTATAAAAATGATTAATTTGTT
>NZ_SJDU01000174.1 GCF_005518285.1 Brachyspira catarrhinii
CGCTCTTCCGATCTTATAGGCGAAGGTTCTTATTTTAAGGTAAATTCTCCCTTAAAATAAGAACCTTCGCCTATAATCGAATTTGATTCTAAAGAGTCGTTTTTCTTAAACATTTAAATCTCCTATTGTTTCGTATATATTATGGAATTATTTAAATTTGCAAACTTAAATTTAGTGTCAAGCCCGAATAAAGATTCGGTATGCCCTATAAATAAAAATCCATTTCTATTTAATATATCATAAAAATGATTAACAGTCAATTTAACCGATTCGTTATCGAAATATATTAAAACATTTCTGCAAAAAATAACGTCTATATTATATTGCGGAAATTTATGGATTAAATTGTGGCAATCGAAAGTTATTAAATTTCTTATATCGCTTTTTACCAAATATTTGTCATCGGGAAGTTTATCGAAATACTTTTTCAAATATTTTTTGGGAACATTTTCCATTTTTTCAATATCGTATTTTCCTTCTTTTGCGATTATAACGGAATTAAAAGACAAATCGGTCGCGAATATTCTTATATTCTCTTTTTTAATATTTTCCGTTTCCAAACAGGTTATCGCAATCGAATAAGCCTCTTCTCCCGTAGAACAACCAGCGCACCAAATTTTTATTTGTTCTCCATTTTTCTTTTGTTTCAATATATTTGGCAAAACATATTCTTGTAAAATTTGAAAATCCGATTCCGTTCTGAAAAAATTTGTTAAACTTATAGTTATATTTTCAAAAAATTCTTCAAAACAATCTTTATCCGAAGAAACCAATTTATAATAATCGTAAACTTCGTCAATTCCTTTTTCTTTCATCGAAGAAAATATATGCGACTGCAAAACGCATTCGTTTACCAAATTAAAACGAATTCCGCTTTCTCTATAAATAAATTCTTCGAACAAATCGAATTCTTCTCTGTTTAATTTTAACGCGTTCAAAATAAATTATTTCCTTTTGTTTATTTCACAAGGATAATAAAGAATAACGGAATTATTTTTATTTTAGATATTATATTTTATTTTTTATCCAAAACCATTTTAATTCTTTCGAGGACTTTTTTTCTATCCAAAGGTTTGGTTATATAATTTTTCGCTCCCGCCAAAAGAGCCTTTTTAACCATATCCTCTTTACCCAAAGCGCTCACCATAACGACTTTCGCCTCTTTATCAAATTCCATAATTTTTGTTAATGCCGTAATTCCGTCCATTTTAGGCATGGTAATATCCAAAGTCACCAAATCGGGTTTATATTCTTTATACATAAGAACGCCCTCTTCTCCGTTTTCTGCAGTTCCGACAACTTTATAATTTTCGGAAACGAATATTTGCTGCAATTGTTTTACGACAAAAGCCGAGTCGTCTATAAGTAAAATCCTGTATTGTTTTCCCAAATCGCTTATACCATCGCCTTTTTTTGAATTAAGTTCAGCCATACTATTACTCCTTAATTTATATTTTATAATATATAATTTTTATTTCAAGTGTTAATATTATCTATAATTATTTTATATATTAAGGGAATAGCTTTATAAACGCTTGATTTTTAATTATTCATAAATTATTATCAATTTATAATATAT
Organism: Brachyspira catarrhinii; assembly: GCF_005518285.1. GTDB lineage: Bacteria > Spirochaetota > Brachyspiria > Brachyspirales > Brachyspiraceae > Brachyspira > Brachyspira catarrhinii. Next base: position 1,580 of record NZ_SJDU01000174.1, read on the forward strand.
CGGTTGGGAATATCGTTATGGAAAATAATTTTAAAAATAATTATAAAAAAGAAAATAATTTATCTTTTTTGACTATATTAATAATTTGCTCGTATATCGCTTGTCAAATGATTTCAAATATAGCGAGCGTGAAAATTGCAAATGTTTTAAGTTTGGCTGTGGACGGAGGAACTTTTCTTTATCCTTTGGCTTTTACGATAAGAGACATGGCTCATAAAACTATAGGCAAAAAAAACACTCAAAAACTTATAATAGTTTCGGCGATTATCAATATATTTACTCCAATTTATTTTTATATAGTCTCTCAAATTCCCGCAGATTCGAGTTGGGAATTTAACGAATCTTTTCAAACTACTTTAAGCCCCGTTATGAGAATATCGGTAGCCTCGATAGTGGCGTCAACTTTGTCCGAATTAGTCGACACGGAAATTTATCATTTTTTTGTCGCTAAAATAACGAATAAATTTCAATGGTTAAGAGTTTTGATAAGCAACGCGTTTAGCATTCCCGTAGATAATTTTTTATTTGTGCTTGTGGCTTTTTGGGGAGTTCTGCCGATAGACGCTTTAATCGGAATATTTATTTTCAACTTTTTTGTAAAATATGCGGTGACGATTATAAGCGTTCCAATGATTTATTTAGTCAAAGAAAAAAAGTAAAAAAATAAATTTAAAATAAAATGCAAAATAAAGAGAAGACTTTTTAAGCCTTCTCTTAACAAATAAAATTTAATTTTTAAGCTTCTTTTTTAATTTTCGTTTTATATAACCAATCGACAAATACCGCAATCGCGTTATCTCCCGAAACATTTGCCGCAGTTCCAAAAGAATCTTGAGTCAAATACAAAGCTATCATTAAACCTTGCAATTCTTCGCCAACTATTCCAACCATATAGAGGAAAGGCAAAGCGCTCATTATAGCTCCGCCAGGCGCGCCAGGAGCCGCAACCATCGCAATTCCAAGCATTAATATAAACGGAAGTATTGACGCATAAGTCGGAGTTTGTCCCAATATCAATATAACGGCGGTAGAGCAGCATGTTATCGTTATCATAGAACCCGCCAAGTGAATAGTGGCGCAAAGAGGAATTACGAAATTTCTTATTTGCTCGGAAATACCGTTCTTCTCGGCGGACATTAAACTAACGGGAATTGTAGCCGCGCTGCTTTGAGTTCCAACAGCGGTAAAATAAGCTGGAATTTGATTTTTTATAAGCATAAAAGGAGATTTCCCTCCGATTATTCCAGATATTACAAATAACGCCGTAATGTAGAGCAAATGAAGAATTATAACCACTACAAACACTTTACCGAATATAACCAAAATATTTTGTATGCTTCCCGCATGCGCTAAATTGGCGAAAGTTCCCAAAATATGAACGGGCAATATAGGAATGATTATTTTTTGAAGTATCGCTTGTATAACTTCTTCCGAATCTTTTACTATTGCAAAAAGTTCCGTTCCCTGTCCTTTCGGGCGAAGCATAGTTATTCCTATTCCGAGTATAAAAGCGAATATAACAGCCGAAGTGACATCGAATAAAGGTTTCAAAGGAATCGTAAAATAAATTTCAAGTCCCGATTCGATTTTTACTCCTCCTAATTGAGTAATATTCAAAAGACTTGGAAATAAATTTGAAGCCACTAAAAAAGCTATACTTCCCGCCAATAATGTCGAAGCGTAAGAAACCAAAACTGTAACGCCAATTAATTTTGAAGCCCCTTCCGTGAGACTCGCAACTCCATAACCGATAAACGAAACTATCATTAACGGGATTACGAAATTTAAGAATAAACTGAATATAGAACTTATGGTTACAAATATTCTGATAATCGGAGCGGGCAAATACAAACCTACCAATATACCCAATATTATTCCCACAATAATTCTTGGGAAAAGTCCAATCTTTTTCATTTTCAAACTCCTTGAATTTGTTTTTTATTTGTTTGATTATTTATTATAATTGATTTTTTAATTATATTCAATACTTAATTAATAATTTTTCAAATAAAATCTATTTCAATTATATATTTATCTTCTTCAGTTATTTTATTTTTTTTTGAAATTCTATTAACGGCGTAAGGTTTCAGATAAACCGCAATTATTTCGTTATTTGAATTTTCTATTATTGGAATATTATTTCTTTTTCTTAAAGGAATTTTTGAATCTATAAATATTTTTCTTAAAAGTTTTTTCTCTCCGTTCGGATACGAAATCAAAAAATCCGCATTTTTTCTTTGCCGAATAATTATCGGATAACCAAATTTTATATATAATTTTTCTTTATAATTTATATTTTTATTTTCAATCGTTTTGAAACTTATTTTTTTACCTGCAAATTTATAAATTCCGTCTTTTTCAATTTTCAAATAAATTTTTTCATTTTCTTTTTTATCAATTTTTTCTACGATTAATTTATAATATTCTTTTATTAAATTAAAATTATCTAATCTTAAAATTGAATTGCTTTTTTTCGATTTTATTATTTTAATTATTTCCAAAATTCTTTTTTCGTTTATTTCTATTTCATTTTTGCTGCTTTCCGATAAAAATTTTATCATTATTCTACTTAAAAAAATTTTATTTAAATTTTTAATATTTTCTATATTTATAATATTTTTATTTATCAAATTTTTTTTATAAATATTATTAATTTTTTTTCTTAAAAATGAGTTTTCCAAATAAATTCTTTTTGAAAATTTTATTATATTATCTTTCGATTTTTTATTAATCGTTTCAAGAAGCGGAATAATTAAATTTCTTATTTTATTTCTCGCGTATTTATTTTTTTTATTCGAGGAATCCTCTCTATATTCCAAATTATTTTCTCTCGCATAATTTTCAATATCCGTTCTGTAAGAATCGAGCATCGGGCGTAAAATATAATTATTCTTTTTTTTAAGGCAATTATAAATATCCGTTCCCGCTCCTTTAATCATTCTGTAAATTATCGTTTCCGCAAAATCGTCTTTATTATGAGCGATAATCAAATAATCGAAAATATTTTTATTATAAAGCTCTTCAAAAAATTTATATCTGTCTTTTCTCGCTTCGTTTTGAATATTTTTTTTATTATAGCTTCCTTCTTTTATTTCTTTAATGTAAATATTTAAATCATATTTTTTTGCAATATTTCTGGCAAATGATTCGTCTTCTTTCGATTCTTCCCCTCGCAAATTATAATTGATATGAATTATTAAAGGAGCGGGAACGGATAT
>NZ_SJDU01000175.1 GCF_005518285.1 Brachyspira catarrhinii
GAATTGAGAGGAACTCCAGCGGATAATAACGACATTGTGGACGCGCAGATTGTAGCCATAGAAGAAGAGCCGTTGCTTTCCAATATTTCGGCGACAACTCTTATCGTATACGGGAATTTATCTTTTGAAGGCAAAACGGCGTTAAAAGAACGTTCCGCTAAATTTCCATGTCCTATCTCTCTTCTGCCCGGCGCTCCGTATCGTCCAACCTCTCCGACTGAAAAAGGAGGAAAATTATAATGAAGCATGAAAGTTTTATTGTCTTTTCCATAAATATCGTCCATTAATTGAGAGTCTTTCTCGCTTCCCAAAGTCACTATTGATAAACATTGAGTTTGCCCTCGAGTGAATAAACCAGAACCATGAACTCTCGGAACTAAATTTATCATAGTGTCGATTGGTCGTATTTCATCCAAAGCTCTGCCGTCTGGACGCATTCCTTTTTCTACTATAGCCTCTCTAACGATTTCCTCTTCTATAGAATGACAAATTCCTTTCACTTGAGCGATTAATTTTTCATCTTCCGTTTTTGTTTTAATATATTCTTCTATTTCGTTAAAAGCGTTGTCCATGCTTTCGTTTCTTTTAGTTTTATCGGGATTATAATTCGCTTCGGTTATTTTTTCTCTTCCGTATTCATTAACCATGCCAACCAAATCTTTATCGAATTCGAATAATTCCTGCTCTATCTTTTGAGTTTCGCAAAGGTTAGCCATTTCGTTTTGAATATCAATATATTTTTGCATTTCTTTATGCGCAAGTTCTATGGCGCCAATGAAAACTTCTTCGGAAACTTCGCGGGCTTCTCCTTCTATCATTAATATCGCGTCCTTGCTTCCAGCGACTATAATATCCAAATCGCTTTTTAGAAGTTCGCTGTTTTTAGGATTTACAATATATTCTCCGTTAATATAGCCTATTCTAACCGCCGCGACTGGTCCGCCGAAAGGAATCCATGAAATAGTAAGCGCCGCGCTCGAAGCTATCAAAGCTAAAGCATCAACGGGCATATCCGAATCGACTGAAAGAACGGTTGGAATTACTTGAACCTCGTTTCTAAAACCTTCTGGGAACAATGGTCTTAATGGTCTATCTATTATTCGAGATATTAATATTTCTTTGTCTCTCGGTTTGCCTTCTCTTTTCAAAAATCCGCCAGGAATCTTTCCTCCAGCGTAATATTTTTCGTTATAATTTACCGTTAGAGGAAAAAAATCTGATTCCAAATTCGGTTCTTTAGCCGCGACAACCGTAGCCAATATTGTGGTATTTCCAAGTCTTAAAGTTACCGAGCCATGAGCTTGTTTTGCCAAAAGCCCCGTTTCTAATATCAATTCTTCTCCGCAAAATGAACTTTTTACCGTTATCATTATAGTCTACTCCTTAATTAAACATTCATACGATTAAAACAAATCAAACAAATACCAAAACGATTAAATAAAATTTTAATATTGAAACGATACTAAAAATTATTTTCTTAATTTCAATTTTTGTATAAGATTTTTATAAGCTTCTATATCGACTTTTCTTAAATAGTTAAGAAGTTTTCTTCTTTTAGCCACCATTTTTAGAAGCCCCATCCTCGAATGATTATCTTTCGTATGGGTTTGAAAATGCCCTTTCAAATAGGTTATTCGGTTCGTTAAAAGCGCAATTTGAACTTCCGCAGAACCCGTATCTTTTTCGTTTTTCCCAAACTCTTTGATTATTTTTAATTTTTCTTCCGCCGTTATAGACATTTTTTCTCCTTTTTGAAAAATTCTCTGACTTTGTATTCGTCCTTTTTTAATAGTAATTTTACTTCTTCTATAGAATTAACTTTTATATTGTCTCTTACATATTTAAGAAGCATAACGGTTAATTTTTTCCCGTATATCATTTTTGAAAAATCAAGTATATGACTTTCAACTCTGAGCTCTTTATTAATATTGCTTATTCCAATAAAAGTAAGCGCTTTATAAAGTTTATCGCCGTTTCCAATTTTTACAAGCGAACTATAAACGCCCATTTTAGGAATGAAAATATTATTCGGAATTTCCAAATTCGCGGTCGGATATCCAATCTTTCTTCCCAAAGCGTTTCCATGAACTATTTTTCCGCTTATCGTATATTTTCTTCCGAGCATTTTATTGGCGTCTTTTATTTTACCGTTTGAAAGACAATCTCTTATAGAGGAACTCGATATTCGATTTTTTTTATAATTAAGAAATTTAATTACGCTCACTCCGATTCCGCGTTCTTTCGAATATTTATCCAAAAATTCTCTATTGCCTTCTCGGTTTCTTCCAAAAGCAAAATCGAAACCTACGGCTATATGCTTCATCCGATAATACTCAATCAATTTATTAAAGAACTCTTTAGCCTCCATTGTATAAAATTCTGGCAAAAAGTCAATAACTATTATATAGTCAATTCCCAATTCTTTTATAAAATTTGTGTTTTCTTCAATATTATAAATCGACACATTTCTTTTTTTTATCAAAATCGCTATTGAAATAAGATTGTTTTTTTTAGCGTAATTAACCGTATATTTTAAAAGTTTTTGATGTCCTTTATGAACGCCGTCAAATTTCCCTATTGTGACAACGGTTTCTTTTTTCAAATCTATATGACAAAATTCGTTAATAACTTTACTCATTTTATTTTTTATTCCAAACCGTTCAATTCGCTATTTAAATGTCCTCTTAAAAATAAAAGAAAGCATAATCGTAAATACCGCTATAAAATATATGAAAGCCGTTATATTCCAAAAATTCAAATTGCTCATAAGTCCGTTTGCAACCGTAAAAATAATTTGCAAAATACAATATATAAGAAAACCGCTCAATATATTATGATATATATATTTTTTTGAAGAAAACGCCGAACCGAGCATATAAAGAGAAAAAAGTATAATAAAAAATTGACTGAATAAAATCGCTATCACATAAATTTGCGGATTATCGGCTATAAAATATCTAAGCGATAAATTCAAAAACGGAATCAAATTAAATCCGAAAACTATATTCTTTGAAATGTCGGACAAATAACCGATTATTGAATCTCTTTTTATTTCAACCGAATTTTTATTTTCCAATGTCGTTCCGTTAATTTCTTTTACATCGAACATAGTTATTACTTCGTTTGAAACATAAATATAATCGGCGAAATATACTTTATTGCCCGCGTAAGTGTCTATGAGTATTCCGTTTTTATAACCGTTGTCCAATAATTTGTTATTTGCTTTTATTATATATTCGTCAACTTTCGTAAATGTTTTTTCGTTTATATTCAAAAAAGTATTTTCGCTTTTTAAATATTCGATATCATGTTTGCTAATCAAAACATAAATTGGATAAGAAATTATAATAAGAGACAAAAGCCCGATAGTCAAAGCGGTTTCAAGATAGCCTCTCAATTTATTTAAAGTTCCGACAAAAATTATTGAAATTATTGACGAAACTACAAAAACATAAAATAAATAATTTTGAATAAACCTTTTGATTAAATTTATATTGAAATCTTTAAGCAAAGTATTAATATCCACTACTCTAAATAAATAGACGCATAAAAATATTACGAAAAATATAATAAAAATTTTAAATAAATTAAATAAATTTCCAAGCAGTTTCATAGATATAATATTATATTATAAAAAATAAAAATTCAAGCCCAAAATGTAGTATTAACTTAAATTATCATAATGAAAATTTTTTATAGAGCATATCCAAAAATATTCCGCTTGCGGGAGAAAATATTTGCTCTTTTTTCCAAACTATATTTAATTCCGATTCCAATTTTGGTTTTAACGGAACGAAACAAAGAGAACTTCCATGCGTGTTGATTAATTTGTCGAGGCAAACCGCGTATCCGATTCCGCTTTTTACCATAATCGAAGCGTTGTAAATTAGGTTGTAAGTCGCCACAATATTTAATTTATCGAAATCGCTTTGAAACCATTCCAAAAATTTATTGTCGGAAGGTCTGTTATATATCGCCTGTCTCGAGCATATTATCGGAAGTTTAATCAAATCGTTTTTCGTTATAAATTTCTTTTTTGCAAGTTTTGAATCTTTTCGCATTAAAACTCCCCAAGTGTCTTTTGCTGGAATTTTAATATAATCGTATTGCAGTATTCCCGCTGGCTCTATAAGTATTCCGAAGTCCAAAAGTCCTTTATCCAATTTTTCCGAAACATCGTCCGAATTTCCGCTATGGAGATGATATTGAATATTCGGATAATCTTTTTGAATATTTCGCATTATTTTTGTAATAAGTTCGATTGCATGAGTTTCGCCTCCGCCTATTCTAATATCTCCCGCTATTATTTTGTCGCTCGATTTGAACTCCGCTCTCGTTTTTTCTATCATATCGATTATTTCTTCCGCTCTCTTCTTTAATAAAATTCCTTCTCCCGTCAATTTGATTTTATAATTGCTTCGACTAAAAAGTTTTTTCCCAATATCTCTTTCGAGCATATTTATTTGCCTTGAAAGATTCGGTTGAGTTAAACCGAGACTGTTCGCCGCTTTCGTTATGCTTCCTTCTCTCGCCGCCACCAAAAAATATTTTAAAACTCTTATTTCCATACAGATTAGTTCCTTACGAATTCATGGTTCATTTTTTTAATAATATCATATTTTGAAATACTTTTAAAGTTTTAAATTTATAAACCGATATTTTGATATAAATATAAAGAATTATATAATTTTATATAAAAAATTATATAGTTCTTTGCTTGACTTTTTTATAAGTTTGTTATATTATATATAGATTGAATAAAGAGAAGTTA
>NZ_SJDU01000176.1 GCF_005518285.1 Brachyspira catarrhinii
AAATATCGCTCGAAGATAAAAGACGAGAAGGTATAAGAGAGGGCGTAAAGAAAGGTATAAAAGAACGCAATTATGCTATAGCTAAAAACTTAAAACAAATGAATATGGATAACGCATCGATAAGTAAAGCTACAGGTTTATCGCTTGATGAAGTTGAAAAACTATAATTTTATCAAATTTAAATTATCTATTTTCAACAATCCTAATCTCTTCTTCCGTTAAATCATATAATTTATAAACAATCCCATCAATCTCCTCTTCCAACTCTCTCGTATCCTCATTATTTTTCTTTCCCTCAATAACCCTATCAACCAAACCGACAATTTTATCACCCAATTCTTTATTTTCAGAATTTATTTCAGGTATTGGAATAGAACTAATCATATCTTTTGTAAAATTAATTCCTCCGCAATAACTATTTGACGAATAAATTTCTTTAATATAAAAATATGCAACTTTACTATTTATAATTGCAGATAAAAATTTTAATTTTTTACTATCTTTATCTAATACTACGATTGTAGATTTAGCTGGTATGATATTACCGTTTAAATCTATGCAAGCATCAAGTAGAGTTAGTCCTTTAATAATAAGTTTTTTAGATAAAGCTATCTCGTTGTATTTTGCCCCGAAGTTTGATTTAAAATCTTGTTTTGTGCAAATAGGTTTATTATAAGTATCTTTTATATATTTCATAGGTTTTATGCCAAATTTTGAAACATATTTTCCAATAGTTCCCGTATTTATTATATATAAAGTATTATTTGTAGGATTTTTTAACTCTTTAATAAAAGGTTTTAATTTATAAGCGTCTGCGGTAGCGCAAGCATTAACGCAAGTGGCAAAAGAGCCTAACAATATTTTATCCTTTCTAATAGAATTAATAATTTTAGAATTATTATAAAAATAATCTAATAAAAAATCTTTACTATTTTTAACGAATTCCCTATCGATTGAATTAATCTTTTCATTATTCAAATAAAAATCAATATTTTCCTTATTTGTATTTTTATCTATTATAGTTATAATAGAATCAACTCTTGCACTATCAAATACATCGCCTTTCCTTGCTATTATATCTATATAGCTTGCAAGCATTTTTCTCAATTCTAATCCAAAAGGCTTTACTATCCATTTATCTGGAGTGATAAAAGTCAGTAAAGATTTTTGCGTTCCTATTTTTAATCCTTGCTCAAAAAATGGAATATAAATATCCCAATTTCCTTTTGTAATTTTAAATTGATTTTTAATTAATTCTCTATCTCCTTGCATATATTTAACCATATATTCCGAGTCAATATACGGTGGATTTCCTATGACTAAATCAAAACCTATAAAATTTCCATCGTCATTCAAAATTTCTGGGAATGCAAATCTCCATTCAAAAGGATTTTTAGCTTCCAAATTATAAATATCGTTATGTTTTTCAATCAATATTTCAAAATCTTTTTTCGCTTCCGTTTCGTCAAATTGGCTTGCAAAAAGATTTTTCTGTCCAAAATATTTTTTCAAATCTTTATCGTCTTTAACCAAATAATTTCCGTATTTTTCGTTATATTCTCTGCATAATCTGTAAAATTTATTCATTTCTTCAATAAATTTATCGTTAAGGCAAAATGTCCTAAAACTTTCAAGCAATTCTTTTATTTTTTTGTCTATTTCGATTTTGCTATTAAAAACGCCGTCTTTATAATTTTTAACCAATTCCTTATATTCCGCAATTTTATCTTGTATATTTGGATAACGATTTAAACTCTGATTAATATCAAAATAAGAAATCAAACTATTTCCGCATTTAATATTTATGTCGATATTCGGCAAAGTCTGAAGATTATGATAATTTCCGCTATCGAAACTCAAATAATAACTGTTCTTTAATAATTCAATCCAAAGACGAAGTTTTGTAATCTCGCAGGAATTACGATTAATATCCACGCCGAAAAGATTATTTTCTATAATAGATTTTTTAAGATTAAAAATCTCTCGCTGAATTTTATGATTGTCGTTTTCTAATTTTGGACGAATATATTCAAAGTTTTTCCCAAAATTATCTTTAATCAAAATCTCATCGTTTTCAATTCTCAAATCCGAAATTGGAATATTAAGAAGCCCTAACTTATAATAAATATAAACTATTTCATTTAAAGCCGAAACTAAAAAATGTCCGCTCCCAACCGCGGGGTCGCATATTCTAATCGTTTCCAAAATATTTATAGCCTTATCTCTAAAATTATAATTGAAATTCATATTCGCTAAAATTTGTTTTTGAAGCGTTTCCAAATTATCAGCGTTCAAACCGTTCTCTTTAAATTTCTGCAAAACTATTTTCTCCAAACTTTCTTTGCACATATAACTTGTAATAAAACTTGGAGTATAAAAACTGCCTTCTTTATAGCCGTTTAATTTTTCAAACACAAGCCCCAAAACGCTCGAATTAATCAAATCTTTTTGAGCGAGTATATTTTCGTTGTCGTCTCTCGCCCCAAAATCGAAAGAATTCAAAAATTCAAAAATCATTTTAAGCCAATCTTCTTTGCCTCGTTTAGCTTTTCCGTTTTCGTCTTTAATTTGCGTATTTTTAAAATATTCCAACTTCAAATTTGAAAGTTGCGAAATATCTATAATCTCTTTTTCAGAACGAGTAAATAAACTTGAATTCAAATAAGGCAAATAAGCCAAATCTTCCGCCGTTTGACTTTCCCTATCTTCTTTATTTTTAGCCAAAATATTAAAGAAAAGATAATTTAATTTATTATAATCTTTAATCTTCTCAATATTCAAAAATCCCAAATTTTTATCGTTATTAAAATTAATCAAGCTCGATTCCAAAAGTTTCAAAAATAAAATTCTGTTTATCCAAATAATCAAAATCTCCAAAACTTTTTCGTTAATTTCGTTTTCTTTTTCGTCTCTCTTATTTTCGGGCAGTCTCTGAAGAATATTATAATAAAGCGTTCCCTCTCTATCAATCGAATTTTTGCTCGGAACAATAAGCGTCTTTCCGTTTATAATTTTTTCCGAAAGCCCGAGTATATGAAGAAGTTCGTCATAAAATCCTTTATTAAGTTCGTTAGCGTCATTCGGATTAAATTCTTGAAGTAAAAAATCTTTGCTGAAAATCTTAAAATAAGGTTTTAAATTTTTAAAATTAGTTTTCAAATTTTTACCTTCTTGCAAAATTTCCGAAATATAGCTTAAATCTACAAAACTTCCTTTAAGATTAAAATTTTTACGCTCCAAAATCTTTTTCGCTTCCGAATAAAATTCTTCCGTTCTGCCGTCAAACATAGAATTTTGATTTGTAAAACTTTTATATAATCCGTCAAAATCTTTGTTTCGATAAAAAACTTTTTCAAATTCTTTAGCTTCAAAAATATAGAATTTGTAAAAATCGGTAAGAATAATATATTTTATAGAAAAATTATTTTCTTCCCTAATCCTAAAATAATATAAAATCGCCTCATGCAAAGCCTTGCAATTAGGATTATCCGAATAGAAAAAATCTTTATCGTTAGGTTTCTTCGCTTCGATAATAATTTGAATTGCGGAATCTTTGAATATAGCCAAATCGATTTCGCTTTTTCGGTTCATTTTAGATTTTATTTGAGTTTCAAAATTTAGATTTTTAAAAAACGGAGAGAGACAATTTGCAACCAGAGAATCTTCGTTTTGATTTTTATATTTTTCTAATTTTTCAATATAATTAATCAAATTTTCTTTAAATTTTTCAAATTCGTTTTCTAAAATTTTATATCTATAAAAATACTGATTTATAAAATCTTTAACTTCAATTTTTACGAATTCCAATCTCTCCGCCATATTTAACTCCAAATTTTTATAATATTATTTTATAGAAATTATTATATTATGCAAATAATTTTATAACATAATTACTTTATAATTCTATAGATAAATTTACTTGAAAAAAGTTATAATAAATGATATACTTAATTTAATATAAATATAAGTGGAAAAGAATTAAATAAAACAGGAAATTAAATGCCTCAATTGGAAGCAATAGATAAAAATATAAGTCAAGATATAACGGATTATTCGGCAATACTCGAAACTACGATTAAAGATATAGAATCTTTTTTGCAAGAGGTTGGGAAAGTATATAGTTTTATCGCCGAAAAATTCCCGATAATCGAACAGGAAATGAAAAATGAAAACGAAAAGGCGAATATTTTATTATCTTACTTCATAAGCGAAGATGAGAATAAAAAGAAATTTTCGGACGACTTGAAGGAAAATCAAAACGACTTCTTAAAATCTTTCGACAGAATGCAAAAACTTATAGAAAACGACAATAGTTTATCGGAAGCGCTCATTCAAAATGTAGATAAAATAAATATCGTAGTCGAATCTATAGAACAGATTAAAAAATTAGCCGACCAAATAAAAGTTTATTCGTTAAATGCGATTATAATATCCTCCAAGCATGGAAGCGGCGGAAGAGCTTTCGGAGAGATTTCTAAAAATATAATAAATATGTCCGAAACTTCCAACGAACAAGCGGCTCAAATGAACAAAATGGGACATGAATTATTCGATAGGTTTGAAAATTTTAAATCGGAAATTCTTAAAATAAACGAAGTTCAAAAAAATAATTTTATCATAATGAAAGAACAGCTATATAAAGAGCATAACAATATGGTTAATTCTTTCGCCACTTTTTCAAATTTAATATCGAATATTTTAACGAGAATAGACAATACTTCGGATTATATTTTTGAAATAATGATGGTTTTGCCGAGAGA
>NZ_SJDU01000177.1 GCF_005518285.1 Brachyspira catarrhinii
CATGAATCTGTCTCCCGTTCTTCCTTCTCTATAACATGCCGTGCAGAAACTTGGCAGATAATCTATCTTGCATAACCATTCTATTATATCGTCAAGCGAGCGAGTGTCGTTTACCTCGAATTGTTTTGAATTTTCTTCCTCTTCTTCGACATATCCGCCAACGCTTGTTCTCGAGCCTCCGCTTATTTGCGAAACTCCGACTTCCAAAACTTCCTCTCTCGATTTTTGACTCTCTCTCGTGGAAACTATTATTCCCGTATAAGGAACGGCTATTCTTAAAACCGCTACTATTTTTTTAAATAAATCGTCTGTTATCGCGTTTGGAAAAGAATTAACATCGACATCGTCCGCGGGTCTTATTCTCGGAACGCTAATAGTATGAGGTCCGCATCCGAAAGTATCTTCCAAATGTTTTGCATGATAAAGCATCGCCGTAAAATCGTATTTGTAATTATAAAGCCCGAATAAAACTCCTATTCCCACATCGTCAATTCCGCCTTCCATAGCTCTGTCCATCGCTTCGGTGTGATATTCGTAATCGCTTTTAGGTCCCGTAGGATGAAGTTTTTGATAAGTCGGTTTATGATAAGTTTCCTGAAATAAAACATAAGTGCCTATTCCAGCGTCTTTTAATTTTTTATAATTTTCAACGGTTGTAGCCGCTATATTTACATTGACTCTTCTTATAGCGCCGTTTTTATGTTTGATGCCGTAAATAGTTTTTATAGATTCGAGCAAATAATCCATACTCGCATATTCTGGGTCTTCTCCCGTTTCGAGAGCGAGTCTTTTATGTCCCATATCTTGCAATGCTATTACTTCCGCTTTTATCTCTTCCTGCGTTAATTTTTTTCTCGCGATATTCTTATTTTTTGAATGATAAGGACAATACACGCAACCGTTTATGCAATAATTCGATAAATATAAAGGAGCGAACAAAACTATTCTTTTTCCGTATATTTCAAGTTTTATTTTTTTTGCGATTTCGTATATTTCGTTTTCTATATTTTTATCTTCGCATAGCAATAACGCTAAAGCTTCCGCGGGTTCGAGTCCTTTCATTTCTTTTGATTTATTCAATATTTTTTGGATATCGTAATTTCCGTTTTCGACTTCGGATATTGTCTCTAAAATTTTTTTGTCGTTTATAAATTCGTTTGCATTTTTTGATTTTGAATTGTAATTAAACATAATGAAACCTCAAATAAAAAACTGTTTAAAAATTATCGGTTATTTATTGGAATAGAGAGCTTTTGCCGAAACTCCTTCCAACATACCAAGTTTACCCGTCAAACTATTAATTTTATCCGAAGGAGCATTTAAAACGATACTGATTATATTTATATTTTTTTCTCTGTAAGGAATTCCCATCCTTCCTATTATAAAATCGCCGTTTTCATGCAAAATTTCATTAACCTTTGAAACTATATTTTTATTTTCAACGACTATTCCTATAACGGCAATTCTATTTTCCATAAATCAAATTAAATATCATATAATCGCAATTAATTCCTTTATGATAAACTTTAATAGTTATTCATTTAGGTATTATTATTGTATAATAAATCGTTATTTTGTAAATAGTTTTAAGAAAAAAGATTAAAAAATTCACTTGAATTTTGAATCATTTTTTATTATACTATTTATAACGGTTTAATTAAAAAATAAAAATAAAATAACAACGGAGGTATAAAATGAGCGAAAATACCGCTTTACTAACCGAAGAACCTATAAGCGATACCGTCAAAAAATTAGTCGGAGAATGGGAAAATGTCGAAGGAAATCTAATAATGATTTTTCATGGCATTCAAAAACATTACGGGTATGTCCCCAGAAATGTGGCAAAATATGTATCGGAAGAAATAAATGTTCCGCTTACGAGAATATACGAAATATTGACTTTCTATAATTATTTCACTATGGAACCCCCAGCCGATAATCATATAGCCGTTTGTATGGGAACGGCTTGCTATTTAAATGGAGCGAAAGATTTGATTGACGAGGTAAAATCCAAACTTGGCTTAAAGGGAAACGAACAATATTCTGAAGATAGAAAATATAAATTGGAAGAAGTTAGATGCATAGGTTGTTGCGGTTTATCTCCCGTTATCACTTTCAACGGCGAAGTTAAAGGAAGAGTAAAACCCGAAGATATATCAAAACTCATAGACGATAACAATAACAAAGAAAATAAATAATGGGAGAAAATTTTTATGGTAGAAAAATTAGACAGAAAAAAATTGGAAGAACATAGAATAAGCACGGAAAAAGAAATAGAAATAAGAAAGGGAATAGAAAGCTCCGAAGACGACAGATATCATATTTTGGTTTGCGGAGGAACAGCTTGCGAATCGAATAAAAGCGAAGAGATAGTTCGGTTATTGAAAGAGCATGCCGAAAAGAACGGAATCGGCGATAAAGTATTGGTTATAAAAACGGGATGTTTCGGTTTTTGTAGTCAAGGTCCTGTAGTTAAAATAATTCCAGGTAGAGTTTTCTATACTCATGTTCAACCAGAAAACGCCAAAGAGATAATAGAACAACATATAATGCAAGGAAAACTCGTTCTAAAAATATTGTATAAAGAACAGAGAGAACATAGAGACTTTACTAAAGAGATTAATTTTTACGGAAAACAAAAAAGAGTCGTCCTAAAAAATTGCGGTATGATAGACCCCGAAAATATTGACGAATATATAGGAAACGATGGATATAAAGCCCTTTCAAAAGTATTATTCGATATGAAACCAAAAGATGTTATTAAAGAATTGGAAATATCGGGACTCAGAGGAAGAGGCGGAGCGGGATTCCCAACTTGGAAAAAATGGAGTTTTGCCGAAGGAATAGAAGCCGAACAAAAATATATGGTATGCAATGCGGACGAAGGCGACCCTGGAGCGTATATGGATAGAAGCATTCTCGAAGGCGACCCTCATGCCGTAATAGAAGCTATGGCTATAGGCGGATACGCGATAGGAGCGAGTAAAGGCTATATGTATATCCGAGCGGAATACGGACTCGCGGTCGAAAGAGTGAAAATAGCTTTGAAACAGGCTTACGATTACGGACTCTTGGGAAAAAATATTTTGGGAAGCGATTTTTCTTTCGATTTGGATATAAGACTTGGAGCGGGAGCTTTCGTATGCGGAGAAGAAACGGCGCTTTTGGCGTCAATAGAAGGAAGCAGAGGAACTCCGAGACCGCGTCCACCTTTCCCTGTGGTAAAAGGATTATTCGGTTGCCCTACCGTAATAAATAATGTAGAAACTTTTGCAAATATTACCGCTATAATAAATAACGGCGGAGAATGGTTTGCCTCTATCGGAACGGAAAATTCAAAAGGAACTAAAGTATTCGCTTTGACGGGAAATGTAAATGTATCGGGATTGGTTGAAGTGCCTATGGGAACTACGATTAGAGAGATAATTTACGATATAGGCGGAGGAGTTCCCAACGATAAATTTGCAAAAGGCGTTCAAACGGGAGGACCTTCTGGCGGAATATTGCCCGAAGAATTATTTGGAACTCATATAGACTTCGATAATTTGGTTCAATTAGGCTCAATGATGGGTTCGGGCGGTATGATAGTCATAGACGAAGATAGAAATATGGTCGATTTTGCCAAATTCTATTTAGGTTTTTGCGTTGACGAAAGTTGCGGTAAATGTGTGCCTTGCAGAATAGGAGGCATGCAAATGCTAAAATTACTCGAAAAATTTACAAAAAGAAGAGCGAAAGAAGAAGATATAGAAAAATTAAAAGAAATAGCTTTGACTATGAAAACCGCTTCTTTATGCGCGCTCGGAACTACGGCTGCAAATCCCGTTTTATCGACTTTGAAACATTTTGAAAACGAATATAAAGCGGGAATATTCGTCCGAAATACAAATTAAAAAGTCGGTTAAAATTAAAATCTAAAATAAGGATAAAAATTATGATTAAAATAAAAATAAACGGTAAAAATTTGGAAGTTGAAGAAAATATTACGATATTAAAAGCGGCTAAAAAAATAGGAATAAAAATCCCTACCCTATGCTATCATCCCGATATTCCTCCGACATCGGCTTGCGGTATTTGTATGGTTAAACTTGCAAATATGGGAAATAAATATGTTCGAGCATGTTCTATGCTTGTGGAAGAAGGAATGGATATTATAACGCATGACGGGGAGATAAACAAGGTTAGAAAGGGAGTTTTGGAACTCGTTTTATCCGCTCATCCAAACGATTGTTTAAATTGTATAAGAAACGGGAACTGCGAGCTTCAAACGGCGGCTGCGGATTTCGGAGTTAGAAATTCAAAATTCGACAATATAAAACAGAATCATCCGAGAGACGAAACGGCGGGAAGTATAGTTCTCAACCCAGAAAAATGTATAAAATGCGGAAGATGTGTCGTGGTTTGCCAAGAAATGCAAAGAGTTCATGCATTGGGATTCGTAAATAGAGGTTTCGACACTTATTTTGCTCCAGTCGGTGTTTCGCTTAAAGATTCAACCTGTGTTGACTGCGGACAATGCGCATCTCACTGTCCAGTAGCGGCAATATACGAAAAAGTCGATACTAAAGAATTGATGGATGTTTTGGACAATCCAGATATTTATGTTACCGTTCAAATGGCGCCTTCCGTTAGAGTGGCTTTGGAGAATATTTCGGAC
>NZ_SJDU01000178.1 GCF_005518285.1 Brachyspira catarrhinii
GCGATTTCAATTTTGAAGAAGTTTAAGCGATTTCAATTTTGAAGAAGTTAAAGATTTGGAAATAATCGACCCTTATAATTTGTCCGAAAATATCGATTTGAAAGAATCGATAATCGATATTAAGGCTAAAACTAAAGACAATCAAACCGTAATTATTGAAATTCAACTTTGCGGGAATATAGATTTTAGCGATAATTCGATTTTTATTTACACGGGCAATACTTCGGCAATAATCGTTCCTAAAATTTATTTGAATAAGGAAGATATTGATTTTTTACTTTCTTATCTTAACTTAAATAAATAAAAATAATAAATAAACATTCATATTACAAATATAATTATTAGGATTATTTTATTAAATTTGTTCAATATGTATAATTAAAACAGTTTTAATTTATATAACTTGATTTTATCTTTAATTCGTTGTATTATATATAAAACGAAAAATGCTAAAAAGGTTTAGGGAATATATTTTGGAAAATACGGAAGATATGATAGATATAATTAATAAATCGCAATTGAAATTTATGGATAAAGATATGTTTTTATCCGTAAGTTCTATTTGTTCTTTTATACCGAAAAATATTACCGAAAATCTTAAATGGAAAGAATTACAAGCGTCTGCAAAAGAAATTTATAGGGCATTGGTTTCAAATTACGATTACGAACTTGGAATAGCGAGAATAACTCATTCGCAAATATTAAACGAAGCGGGAATTGGAGGAAACGCCACCATAGTTAAATCGCTCGATAGTTTGGAGGATAATGGATTTATAATAAGAGTGGAATCTAAAACTAAAAGCCATAATTATTTGATGCCTTATCAAGAGAAATTTTTTGCCGAAATATGCAATGTAGAGGTTAGAGATTTGTCGGTTCTTTATACGATAAAAAATAAAAAAGAGAATAAACAAAAAGGTTCGGTTAATCCTTTATTTTATAAGGTTTGCCAAAAGTTGAGTTGTTTGGGAATAGACGCTCCGCATAAACTTATTGATAAATATTCTTCGCAGGGAAATCAATTAAGAATTATATTGTCGATGTCGGATGCCGTTTATATAGCGAAAAAATATAACTTAAAAAAAAATATGGATTTAAATAAATATCTTATAGATTTGTTGAAAAAAGGAAACATAAGAGATAATATATTCGATAACGAAACAATGAATACTATAAGAAATATAATTATAAAAATTAAACAAAATAAAACAGAGTAAAATTATGGCTACAAAAAAAACAAATAATAAAAAAGAAGAAACTACTAAAAAAGTATCCGCTCCGAAAAAATCCGCGGAAAAAGAAAAAACGAGCAAAAAGCAGACGTCAACTTCAAAAAAGAAAATCGTCTCTCCCGTAAAAAAAACCGATAAAAAATCATCGGTTAAAAAAAGCGCGGGCAATTCTTTAAGTAAAAATTCCAAGAGTTCTACGGGAAATAAAACTTATAGAACTAATACTATAAGAAAAATAGAGCCGATAAAAACCGAAGATATTGAAAAACCAGAAAGAGAGTCGATTAAATTATTGAGGGAAGCTATAAAAGCGAAATCAAAAACCGTATCAAAACCTGTCGCGGTAAAAAAACATTTGATAGTAAAAGAAAACGAAGATACAAACGATACGAAAGAAAACGATATAAAAAACGAATCCGCTTCAAGTCCAGCGGTAAGTTCGATTATAAAAAACGACACGGAAAATTTAAATAAAGTAGATTTTGGAATCAATAGATTTGAAAAAAAAGAGGAAATTTCGGAAAATAATTTAACCGAAAAATCCGAAGAAAAGAAATCTGAAGTTAAAACTTTTACAAAAAATACTTACAGCAAAAGCGATATATTCAAAAGAGCCGTTTCTATAAAAAATCCAATCGAAGCGGAAGAATTGAGAAAAAATATAGAAGAAACGAAATTTAATCAAAGCGAAATTGACGAGGCAATAGAAAATGCGGCTACGATAGAAGAAGACACTCCAATCGAAGATTATAGCGTATACTCGAGCAAAAAATTGGAAGAATTAAAACGAAAAAATATACCAATAATTGAGACTGAAGACGAAATGAAATCGGGCGGAATTCCAGAAATCGAAAGAAAACCCGCCGAACCTTATGTGGCGCCGCCGCATTCTACGATTAAGAAAGAAAAAAAATCAAATAAGATTGTCGCTATTATCGGAATCATAATAATAATTTTAGGTTTATCGTATTTGGGATTTCAATGTTTTGGAAATAGAGACGAAAGTTTGGATGACGGATTTTACAAATTGGAAACCAACGAAATCGAAACTAACGATATAATATCGCCAATTACCAACGATACAAATAATGAAGAAATTGACAATATTACAAATGAAATCAATACGACTAACGATATTAACGCTGTTATAGAACAAACTAACGCTAATAACGAAAGCAATGCGAATACGAATTTACAAACTAATAATACTTCGACTGTCGCCACGAATAACGCTATTAATATTAATACTAATAATACTATATCTCAAACGAATACGAATATTGCGATTCCTCAACCTAATTTACCGAATCCTCCCGTAATTACAACTCCTCCACCAAATCCGAATCAAAATTCAAATCAAAATCGGACTTCGTATTTGGGCGGAAACACATACAGAACTAAATGGACGGACACTTTAACTTCTATCGCTTCGAGCGAATTGGGGGACGCGAGAAGATGGCCCACGATTTATGTAAT
Organism: Brachyspira catarrhinii; assembly: GCF_005518285.1. Taxonomy (GTDB): domain Bacteria; phylum Spirochaetota; class Brachyspiria; order Brachyspirales; family Brachyspiraceae; genus Brachyspira; species Brachyspira catarrhinii. The sequence goes on from NZ_SJDU01000178.1 coordinate 2,709, forward strand.
GAACGAAAATATTTTTAGAGACCCCGATTCTTTGGTATTCAATAGAGATATAAAAATCCCCGAAACTAAAAAAAAAATCGAGGACATGACCGCGGAAGAAAAAAGAGCTTTATATGACGATTATATGAGAGTCGCTCAAGTATATTTAAATATTGGAAAAACCAATTCGGCAAACACATTGAGAAACAGAGCGAGATTAATCGTCCGATAATTTTATTTTATAATTTACATCGAATGAAAGAAAAGAAAAATCTTATATTGGAATTCTCCTGTAAAGGCTGCGGAACTTGTTGCAAAGAGAAAGGCTATGTATTTTTTAACGAAAGCGATATATCAAAAGCCGCAAAATATCTTAATCTGAATCCGCTCGTATTCATAAATAAATATTTGAATTATGAGGATTCTTTAGGTTATCATATTAAAGTCGACAATGAAAATCGTTGTCATTTTTTGGACGAAAAAGATAAATGTTTAATACATAAAGCGAAACCGACTCAATGCAAAACTTTTCCATATTGGAAAGAATATACCGATAAAAACGGAAATTTGATTTCGGGCAAATTCAAACGTCCTTGCAAAGGCGTAAAAGTGAAAAAATAATTAAATTTTTCATTATTTCAATTTTTTAAAAATATTATATACTTTAATTAATTATAAATTGTAATTTTTAATCTTAAATAAAATAAATAAAGGAATAATTAAAATGAGTATAGAAATAGAAGAAATAACGAATAAATTTGAAGAATTAAGTTTAACCGAAATTGACGATATAAAAGATTATTTAATTTCTCATAATATTCCGCTATTCAGATTGGATAAAGAAAAAGGAATCGTTGAATTCAGCACGGAACAGTTGAGTTTAATATTGGATAATCCTAAATATGCGAATCTTAAATTATATATTCCCAAAAATTTCAAAGTGTTCGTTAAAGAGTTTAAAGCCATAAAAGAAAATGAAAAATCGAATTTACTAAATTCAAATTATGTCTTCAAAACTCCTAAAGAATGCGAAGAAGAACTTGATAAAAGAATCAAAGAAATAGGAAAGATGACTTATGAAGATAAAATAAGCATCATTGAAACCTATAACAGAGAACTTAAAGAAGTTAAAGTTGACGAAAGAACAAAAATAAATAGAAATACGGCGCAACAAATAGTAAACGCTGGAAACGATGTCGGACTAATAGCTAAAGTTACGATGTTTGAAAGCATGAAGAAAATTAAAGATAACGAAATATCTCAAGACCAAGCGAAAATAGAAAATCAGGAAATTACAGAAACGACAAGCGCGTTGGTTACGACAATAGTAAATATGCTTTCTTATAATACGGAAACTCAAAAAGTTTTTACCGAGCTAAGAAATTATTCGGACGGCGGAGTAATGGCGCATTCCAACAGAGTTTTTATTTCTTATGTTAATTTTTTGACTTTTTATAATAATTTGATTAAAAGAAGACATCTCGTGCATAATATAAGAACCGTTTATGAGAAAGTATATGAAAAATATTACGATAAAATTATCGAAACGGTCGGCGGAAAATACAAAATATACGATAATTTGAAAACGGTAGAAGACTGCATAGACCAAGGAATCAAAAGCGTGGAAGAACAGGAAATGTATTCTTATTCCGTTGGAGCTTTGCTTCATGATGTGGGAAAAGTAAAAGATTTGGATTATTTCGAGGGAGCGGACGGAAGAGATTACGAAAGAATAAAAAAACATTTATTCAACAGTTATAAATTGGTAAGTCAAACTTCCGAATATCCTTTGGAAGTTATATTGACCGTGGCTTTGCATCATGAATATTACGGTTTGGGATACGGACCTTATGAAAAATTGCATAATATGAAAGTTGAAAAATATCAAGGCTTCCAAATTCAAAGAATAATGTCTTATAATGCAAAGGCGATAGACGATTGTGACG